>NZ_JAMYOQ010000038.1:0-54097 GCF_040319905.1 Mesorhizobium sp. M0833
GCGTCTCCCCAAAGAAAGCTTGACCCCAGCACTCCGGTGCTCAGGTTCTCCTGGCTGCCGGATGCGCACGTCTGCGGTCTTCACCGGATGCGTACCGTGAACACGGCAGCGTAAGAGGTGAATCATGATCGTCAGGGATTTCAATAAGGAGAATCTGACAGCCCGGCGGGTTCAGACGACGAGCTGGGAAAGCGTGCAGTTGGGGGGCGCGAGGTGCCCAGCATGATCTGCTTGCTGCGCGCCAGCAGGCGACGTGATCGCGTCGACCGGCGACCTGTCGCGCTGGGGTGTTTTTGTTTCGCTGCGTCTTACGGGCGCAGTGCGGCCGTGTTCTGGTGTCCGCGCCGGTGCGCAAACGTATTGCAGTTTTTGCGGAACAGCAGTCAGCATCGTCGACGATATCGCCGTTCGAGCTGGCGGCATTGCCATGTCGTGCTGCAGTCCTGCTGATGCCGGAGAAGAGCGAGCATGTTCTTCTTCGCCATGCGGAGCGCAGCTTCCAACTCGCCGTCTCGGGAGCGGATATCCTGCAACTGTTTACCTGCGTGCCTAGGCGATCTGGCGCAGCACTTTCGATGCATCGCCTGTGGGCGACATGCAGTTCGTCAGCAAATTCGTCGTAGCAGTCAGGCGCAATAAGCTGGATCATCAAGGGCCTCCTCGCCGGGAAAATTTCCCCGCCATTGGAGGCGAACATTCACGCAATGGCAGCCTGTGCAGTTGCACAGGTGAGCTGACTTGTTAGTGAACCGAAAGACTTGAAGCGGCGAGACGCGCAATTGCCTGTTTGGTGGTGCTGACGCCGAGCTTCTTGCGGGCATTGCCGAGATGAAACGTGGCCGTGCGCCGCGTGATCCGCACGATGCAGCCGATCTCCCATTCGGACTTGCTCTTGCTGCTCATTGCAGGCACTCGTATTCGCGCGGCGTCAGCGAGATACCGTCCACCATTCGCGCGCCCGAAAGTTTGCGGCGCACGAACATATGAAAACCGGACGCGATGAACGGAAGACCTTGTTGTAGCGTTCCGCCACGCGGATAAATACAGGATCGGGCTTGTCGGCGGCAAAGTCATCGCCGCAAAATTTCCTCGAAGATCGATAATCGGGATCGTTACGTTACGCCGCAGCAGATGCCAAACTGGGCTGCTTCCTCGAAAAACCTAAGCTGAGGCCCCGATAGATCAAAAACTCTTTAGGTCAAATCCCCATCGAAATGGGGGTTTGCGATAGCTTGCACGTACAATGACCGGGTCGACATTCTGATACCGGTTCTCAAGATAGCGCGCTGTCCAGAGCGCCGGATAATTGGAGATCAGCATGGGCTTGCCATCAGACCCCGGCGGCAAGGAGAGGTAGGCAAAGGCGAGTAGATCGAGACCTGTGGCGACATCGGCCATGGCTTCCCGGAAATCGCCCTCATCGACACTTACCGACAGCCTTTGCAGAAATGTCTCGAAGAGAAGCGGCATGTTCTTCGTCATTATCCTGACTCAATCCCTCCATCCGTCTGCTGCGCGCCAGGCTTACCTGGAGACCCCGCCATAAGCCGGCCGCATAACTGCGGCCGGGTTTTGCAGGCAGTGGCCGGCTTGCATGATCTTGCACCGGTCGTCGCCTACCGCAGCTGCGCTGGACTGTTCGAACGGCCATCTCCGAGAAGCTACAGCATCTTCCCAACGCAATAGTGCAATCAGAGAGTCTTCTTGGGGCGAAATGAAATCATCGCCGCCCCCGCATCATGCAATCATGAGAAGTCATCCTGCGCCACCATGGTCGGGGCGGCATCAAAGCCGTCATCAATCCAATGATTGCCGCTGTCGACGAAGAGAACAACGGATAAGCGCATCTCGCCGCTTTGAGCGCTATGATCCGGACGTATCGTTGCGCTGCTTTCCGATTGTTGGTGGGCAGATCGACTCCAAACATTGGCATGGATAGGGGTGCCGCTATTCTCCGCTAAATTCAATACCAAGCTATCATCTTAAGCCGGACCCAACCCAGGCCGGCACTATCGCTCGACACTGCTGCGGCGACATTCCATTGAAGGCTCTGAAGCACTTCGCGAAGTGCGAGGCAGACGTAAACCCGCAGGCCATGGCAATGTCGATGATGGGCATCCGCGTGCCTTCGATCAGGCGCTTCGCATGGTCTGTGCGGATCCGGAGATAGTGGCGCACCGGCGGAAGTCGGACATGGGAAGCGAACAAGCGTTCCAGCTGGCGCCGCGATACTCCGGCCCGTTGCGCAACCTCTTCCATTGTCAGCGGGAACTCCACATTTTCTTCCATGATCCGCATTGCCATCAGGAGCTTGTCACTCACACCGGCAAAGGCTAGACCTGACGGCCCGGTCTGGCGGTTTGATCCTGAGCGCTGACCTTGGATAGTCGCGTGGCGGCAGACCTCCTGTGCAATATACCCGCCGGCATGGCTGCCGATCAGATCGACCGCCAGGTCAAAAGCTGCCAGTTCTCCTGCGCAGGTTGAATACTGGCCGTCCTTGACAAACAAGGAATCGCTTATGCGCGGTTGATTGAACACTTCGGCGAAAGCAGCGAGCCGTGACCAGTGTATCGTGCAGCGTGTGCCTGCCAGAAGGCCCGTCCGAGCAAGCAGCCATGTCGCTGTCCCAACCGCAGATATCGGCACCGCGCGACGCGCCATCGTTCGCAGAAATCCGTTGAGTTCAGGCGTCAGTTGCTGTTCTACCGGCTCGCCCGTCACGATAGCGAGCTGGTTCGGTCTGCGATCGTCCGAGCCGGAAGCCAGCTCGTCTATCGCGACATCAACGGCAACCGAAAGGCCGCTGGCGCCCTCGATTGGCCGAGCGTCAAGCCCCGCGATTCGCCACCGGAACAGCGGCAGCCTGGATACCGTGTTTGCGATGCGAAAAGGTTCAATATAGGCGTGAAGCGCCAGGTGCGAGAACCCGGGTAACAAAAGAACCACTAGGTCAAACGGTCGATTGGCCGCCGCCGAAATTTTCGGCGTGGCCAACGGCGTCATTGCGATGATGTTGGCGGGCGCGTTCACTAGGATCCGTGCGTGGCTACCGGCTCACCGAACATGCCGGGTTCCGGTTTGACACCGAGTCCTGGCAGTTGCGGTACGGCGATGTGACCATTTTCGATGACAATTGGATTCTTCGCGTCGAAATGTCCTTCGATATATTCCTGCGCGATCCAGGCGCCCTCGAAACGGCGCGGCTCCACAGTGGAAGCTAAATGCACGCAAGCCGCCGCGATTATGTCGCCACCCCATGCGTCATCACAGCTGTGCGGCAACGAGCGGATGGCGCAAAGGTCGCGCATTGTCGCCATTTTGGTGAGGCCGCCGAGACGGGTGACCTTGAAGCCGAAGCCATCCGCGATGCCGAGGGAGATCGCCCGAAGCACTGCATTCTGATCTTCGGTGTTCTCATCCAGATAGATCGGATGCGTGACCCTGCCCTTCAGAGTGGCGACCTCATCCATAGTGTTGCAGGGTTGCTCGAAAACGAATGGGATCGCCTGGCAAAGCCGGTCCAGATGGATCGCTGCAGCGACAGTGAGGCCCCTATTGCCATCCACTGCGATACGCGCTTTGTAGCCGACCGCCTCCCAAACCTTGTGAACGATGGCCACATCCTCTTCGAGATTTTGCCCCGAGATTTTGACCTGCAGCCGTGGATAACCTGCCTTCACCTTGTCGGTGGCAATCCTGGCCGTTTCGTCCGGTGAGCCAACAATCAGCGAATAGTAGGACGGGACGCGATCGGCCAGGGCGCCGCCCAAAAGCGTTGAAACCGGCACGCCCAGCCGTTGGCTGAGGAGATCTAGAAAGGCGATATCGAACACGGCCTTGGCATAGCCATGCCCGTTCAAGCGCTCGTCCATGCGTTTGGCGAGAAGCCTGATCGAGGCAATCTCGGCGCCCATAAGACCTGGCGCGATTTCGGCAATCGCCGCGCGTGCGCCGAGTGCATGATGCGGCTGATAAACCGGTCCGACCGGGCAGGTTTCGCCCCAGCCAGTCAGCCCGTCATCGGTCACAACCTCGACAAGGGTGCTGTCAAGCGCGTCAACGTCGGTGCTTGCCATTCGATAGGTGCCACCTTTAACAGGCAGCTTGCTACTATAGACGTTGATCCGGTCAATGCGCATGATGCTCAGTATTCCTCGTTGAGTGCGTCGACGGCGGGGATTTCCCTCGAGCGACGATCGATATAAGCGCGCAATTCCTCGTCCTTCGCGACGTCGAGCTTAGGTTCTTCATATTCGGCCAGAAGGCGGCGCGCATGATCGAGGGCACGTTGCTTGATATCCTTGGAGCCATCAGCGTACCACTGCTCGATCGAGTTATTGTCGAAGAGTTTTGGGATAAAGAAGGCCTTCTCGAAGTTGGCCTGTGTATGCGGATGGCCAAAGTAATGGCCGCCCGGCCCAACGTCGCGGACCGCAGCCAAGGCTTCATCAAAATCGTCCCACTGGATGCCTTGCGTCATGCGATAGCCCATGGCGCAGACTTCGGCGTCGACAACGAACTTTGCGATCGAGCAGTGCATGCCGGCTTCATTCCAGCCAGCCGAATGCCAAATGTAGTTTGCGCCTGACATCAGCACTGCCATCATCGTCATCGCACTTTCATAGCCAGCTTGCGCATCGAAGACCTTGGCCCCGCCAAGTAAGTTCGAAGTGCGCCAGGGCACGTTATAGCGACGAGCCATCTGGCCGATCATGAAATTCATGAGCGATATCTCTGGCGTTCCCGCCATCGGCGCTCCCGATTGCATCGACACGGTCGACAGATAATGCCCATAAATGGCAGGGCAGCCCTTGCGCACCACCTGCGTGTAGGCGAGTGCCGAAAGCGCCTCCGCATTTAGCTGCGCCACTGCCGCCGCGGTGGAGGCTGGCGTGTTCGCGCCGCCGAGAACGAAGGGCGAGCACAAGACGGGCTGGTTGCGCCGGCAGAAAGCACGCATGCCGCCCAGCATGACCTGGTCCCACACCAGCGGCGAATTGCCATTGCAGTTTCCGGTAGTGACTGCATGCTTCTCGAGGAAGCCTTCGCCGAAAAGGATCTCGCACATGTCGAGCACGTCCTCGGCATTCTTGGGCGAGGTGGTCATGCCCATGAAAATCTTGTCGGAGTGCTTTATTGACGAATAGGTGATGTGCAGGTGCCGATGCGCGACGACAATATCCATTGGCTCGACGATGTGGTGAGCCGACGAATGTAGTGCCGGCATCATGTGGGCGAGTTTATGAAACGTCCCCAGGTCCGCAATTGTCGGGCCACGCCTCACATCATCGAGATCCCGCATGTACGGTGCGCCTGTCATCGGCACGAAGATTGATTTATCGCCTCCGAGCTCGACATTCTTCGCTGGGTCGCGCGCGAAATATTCGACGTTGGGGGGGATGGTCTTGATGAGCTCCATGACCAGGCCGCGGTCGAGATGAACGCGGTCATCCGCGCGCAAGTCCGCTCCGGCTCTCTTCCAGTCCTCAATCGCGATCGGATCGCGAAACACCACGCCTACTTCTTCCAGGATGGCGAGAGAAGCCTCGTGAATGCGTTCAACCTGCTCGGCATCCATCGGCTCGACCACGGGCAGGCCGCGCTTGAGCGTCGGCAACATGTCGACCTTTGGCGCGGTGCGGATCGTCCGCCGCGCTTCCCGCCCTCCTCTACGAGAGAGCTGTAGTTGAGCAGTCATGCCGGCCTCCAGGCAAATAAGTCGCGACACCGAAACCGGACCGCGCTCAACTATTGCCGGAGCTTTGAGCTTTAACCTACTGCAAAAGTCTCACGAGCGTGTTGACTAAAGGGCCGCACCGCCGGCTCGCTCACCCGCACGCTCGAGAGATGGTTCGGGTCGAGCAGCGGCGGAGCCGTTCCACGTCGCAGCCCAGCCTTTACGGATAACGCGTCGCGCTCAACAACATCAATATGACGATTGAGACTGGGAAATCTTCGTCATAATGGGTCTCTCAGGCAGCGGGAAGTCGACCCTTCTTCGCTGCATCAACCGACTTATCGACCCCACTGCCGGCCAGATCGTGGCCAATGGGCAGGACGTCACGAAAGCTGGCAAAAAGGAACTCCGCCAGATCCGCTCCAGCATGATCGGAATGGTGTTTCAGCATTTTGCGCTGCTGCCGCACATGTCGGTCATCGACAATGTTGGGTTCGGGCTCCGTGTCGCCGGGGTCGGACGCAAGGAGCGACGCGAGCGCGCAGGCAAGGCACTCAAGCTCGTAGGGCTCAGCGGATGGGACGACCGCAAGCCGTCCAACCTTAGCGGCGGCATGCGCCAGCGCGTCCGCCTGGCGCGTGCCCTGGTGATGGACACGCCGGTGCTGCTGATGGACGAGCCGTTCAGCGCGCTCGACCCGCTTATTCGCGAGGAGATGCAACAGGAGTTGCTCCGGCTTCAGAGCACCCTGAATAAGACGATTGTCTTTGTGACACACGACCCAAACGAAGCGGCAACGATCGGTGACCGCATCGCCATTCTCCTCAAGGGACAGGTCGTCCAGGAAGGCCGGCCGATCGATATCGTGCTCTCCCCCGCCAGCGGCTACGTCAGGGACTTCGTGCGGGGCATCGATGTCTTCAAGGTGCTGTCGGCTGGCCAAATCATGGATGCCGTCTGCCCGCCGGCGGAACTGGCGAACAAGCCGATCCCGGAATGGACGAAACATCTGTCGAAAGATTTCGTAAAGCTCGCGCCCGACGATCTGATCGCCCCCTATCTCGATGAACTGGCGAAAGAGCAGCGTGCTTTGATCGTGGTTCAAAACGACGGAACGCCGGTCGGGACGGTCACCACTAAGTCCGTTCTCAGAGCGCTCGCCGCCCATTCCTCGTTAGCCGGCGCGGCGCCGAGGGTCGAGAAACCGAAACCTGCCGAAACGACGAGGGCAAACGCCGCGGCAGAACGGGCGATACAATAACGAACGTCAAACTCAAACGACTCTAGCTGCGGATTCATGACGATGGATTTTTCGGAGTTTGCAGGCACGGTTGCCGCGTCAATCGACGACTTCACGACCTACCTCTCAGCGCATTTCGGATTCGTCTTCGATTTCATCTCGACGGTGATCCTGGGCATCCAACAGCCCTTGGCCAGGGTTCTGACGAGCGCGCCGGCCTGGCTGATCATCGCGATCGTTATGGTCGGTGGTGTCCTACTTGGGCGCCTCTCGCTGGCTATCCTCAGTGGATGTGGGCTGGCCTTCATCTTCGTCATGAATCTCTGGGCGCCGGCGATGGTGACACTCTCCCTGGTGCTTACGGCGGCCGTCGTCGCCCTGGCCATCGGGATACCAATCGGTACTCTCATTGCTGAATCGAAGCGCCTGAACGCGGTGGCTGAGCCGATACTCGACTTCATGCAGACGATGCCCCCCTTCGTGCTCCTCGTCCCAGCGGTGTTTTTCTTCGGTGTCGGAACCGTTCCGGGCATCGTTGCGACGATCTTCTTCGCCATGCCGCTGCCGATCAGGCTCACGGCCCATGGTCTCAACATGGTCGGGCCGGAAATGGTCGAAGCCGGAGAAGCCTTTGGCGCAAGTCGCCAAGCCGTGCTGTTCCTAATCAAATTGCCGCTGGCGTTTCGTTCGATTATGGCGGGCGTCAATCAGTGCGTGATGATGTCGTTATCGATGGTCATCATCGCATCCATGATCGGGGCCGGCGGCCTGGGCGACGAAATCATTCGGTCGATCTCTCGTCTCCAGGTTGGGAGGGGCATCGAAGCTGGCCTGGCGGTCGTTGTTCTAGCAATCCTGATCGATCGCATCACCAGGCGAATTAGCGAGAAAGTTGATCCGACGGCCTGACAAACATGAAGCCCGGTCAATGGCCGGGCTTCTCCTCTTCACGCAATCGGCAGCGGCAGCTTCTTGGTGCGTCCGCCGTCGATGACGTAGACCTGCCCGGTCACGAAGGCGCTCTCTTCCGAGGCAAGCCAAACGGCAAGGTTGCCGACATCAGTCGGCTCACCAAGACGTCCAACAGGATGCATGGCGAGCAGTTCCCTGCGGACACGCGAACGGTCATCCATGCTGTCGATGTAGATCTCACTGAGGTCAGAATTGACAGTCGCTCGACGACAGTCTTAACGGCCGAAGCGATGTTCTCGGAGTTCGCAAGGTCCGCCTTGACGTAAATGGTGCGATCGTTGAGGATCTCGTCGGGTGGCGGGTTTCTCTGTACAATGGCAACCTTGGCTCCCTCCTCCACGAAACGTTGCGTGATACCGGCACCGATGCCTCGGCCGCCGCCCGTGATGATAGCGATTTTTCCTGCAAGTCTGTCGGCCATGGGATGTCCTCAATAGACCGGTTTGGCGCCGTTCACTTCAACCGTCGTGCCGGCGATGTAGCGGGCGGCATCGGAACTCAAGAAATACACCGCATCGGCGATGTCTTCCGGCTCGGCAATGCGCCCGAGCGGAACCGTCTTGTTGAGCTCCTCTATGGCAGTGTCGGGATTGAAACCGCGCTTGGCGAAGCCGGTGCGCAGCATCGGCGTGTTGACCTCATTCGGACACACCGCGTTGACCCGTATCCCGTCACCGGCATGGTCGCGGCCGAGGCACTTCGAAAACGCCGCCACGGCCGCCTTGCTGGTGCAGTAGGCGGCATGCCCGGGTCCGGGATAGAGTCCCCAGCAGGATGCGATGTTCACGATCGCGCCGCCGCCGTGGCCCTTCATATGGCCGATAGCCCTCCGGCAAGTGTAGAATATCGACGTCAGGTTGGTGTCGAACGTCCGTTCCCAATCCTCATCGGTCGTCTCGAGGATATTGCCCCTCGTGATGATCCCGGCATTGTTGACGAGCACGTCCAGCCTGCCTGTGATCTGGATGGAAAAGTCGATCAAATCTTCGCAATAAGCCTTGTTCCTGAGGTCGCCGGCCTTGCTCCAGACATTCTGTCCGATTCGGTTGAGTTCGGCATCGAGCCGGTCCAGGCCAGCCTGGTCGGCGTCGCCGGCAATCACATGAAAGCCGTTCGCGACGAACTGCTTGGAGATCGCTTGCCCGATACCTCCCGCCGCGCCTGTTATCACCGCAGTTTTCTTTTCAATGCCAGTCATAGCTCAAGCCATCTTTGAGAGTAGGAGTTCAGCTCATAATCACTGAACAGCTATCTAAGACTAGTGGGGCAGCCCTGCAAAAGTCTCACCCCCTTGTTGAGTTGCCCGAGCGCAGACATAACCCGAGCATGCTACGCTGCAGCGGCGTCGGACATGGGATTGGGCAGCGTCGCAGATCGCGCAGCATGGTGCGTACAGTTTTCCTATGTTGTGGCCATAGTCAATCGCAACGCGGGCCATCGCGTCGTATTATAAATGGTTTCCCGATATCGTGGGCTTCGCTTGCCCAATCTGTCGCGCCGGGCGAATATCGAAGTGTTTGGAGCTTGAGATGGTTCGCCGCTATTACGACCTGCCGTCCCTGACTGCTTTGGCTGTTTTCGAGGCGTCTGCCCGGCACTTGTCATTCAAATTGGCTGCTGCGGAACTGAACGTCACTCCCGGCGCCGTGAGCCGGCAGATCAAGGCGATCGAGGACGAACTCGGGGTTCCGCTGTTTACCCGATTGGGAACCGGTGTGGCGCTGACAAGCGCCGGCGAAGACCTTTATGGCGTGTTGGCTACCGGCTTTTCGCGGGCCGCAGACATCGTCCGAAATGTGAAACGCGGCGACCGTTCCAAGAACGTCACCCTGGCGTGCACGGATGCCTTCGCGTCGACGTGGCTGATCCCGCGGATGCCGGACTTTTGGACGAGGTACCAGGATATCGCGGTTGACCACCTTATCTCGGACAATCCCCGCGATTACCGCCGCGCCGAGGTCGAATTGCGCATCCGCTACGGGTTCGGATCGTGGTCGAATGAAGATGCTGAGCTCCTTTTCAATGAGACGATCTATCCGGTATGCGGGCCAGGGTTTGCAAGCAAGCATCGCGATGCAACGGCGGAGTCGTTGGCCGACCTCCCCTTGCTGCATGTCGATTGGGTGGATCCCGACTGGGCTGGCTGGGACGAGGTCTTACGGCGCGCGGGCGTCTCGCACGGGCCGACCCGCGGTCGGCGCTTCGGCAAGTTCTTCGTGGCGCTTCAGGCCGCTCAAGCCGATCAAGGTGTTGCCGTTGGCTGGCACCGCCTTGTCAAAGCGCAGATAGACGAAGGGAAACTCGTCAGAGTGACGGATCTCGAGCTCCCAGCCCCTGGCAGCTACTATCTCACCTGGTATCAAAACCGCACGCTTTCCCCTGCCGCCCTGAGCCTCCGTAGCTGGATCCGGGAAGTGGCGGCGCAAGAACGAGAAAACTAGAGCTCTCTGCCGGCGCGCTTCTGCATCGCCCACAACTTCAGCGGCGCTCCGATCGACATCAGCGGTTCTGGATAAAGCTGAATCGGGGCTGGCTCTTTCAGGGCGTGTGCAACCATTGGCTCGTTGCTGCCAACGGCAAGATCGGCAGCCAGCATCCCGTAGAGGGTGCCCTGCACCGTTCCCAGGCCATTGCAGCATCCGGCTACGAAGACTCTGTCTTCAATTTCGCCGAATGCAGGCGCGGAATTGAGCGAGAGACACAAGTGGCCTCCCCAGCGAAATTCCATCGGTGTTTGACCCAGCATCGGGAAGCGCGCCTGGAATGATCGATCGTGCACGGCGCCGATCCGACGGATCTGCTTCTCGCTGGTGGACATGTCCGGATTATAGGTGAAGGTGTTGCGGACGACGATCCGATCGCCGATCCTCCGGATGGTTGATCCCATCGGGTCGGCCGGGATCAAGCCCCAATGCGCCTCACCTCCCACCGCTGTCTGTTCGCTCTTGGAAAGCGGCCTCGTCATGCTGGCGTAGGTGAACACGTGCAGCAGGCGTTTCTTGAAGTAACCAAAACTTTCGAGATGACCGTTGACTGTCAGTATCAACCGCGGCGCGGTGATCTCGCCCTCAGCCGTCTTGGCAGTGTGCAGTTTGCCGGTCTGCAAAGATGTGACCGGGGAATTCTCGAATAGCTGCACACGCCTCGACAAGCCTTCGGCAAGCCCACGGATGAAACCGGCCGGCTGTGCCATTACTGTTCCCGGCGTGAAGGTGCCGCTGACGAAGAAGTCGGTTCCAGTGATTTTGTTCAACTGTGGCCCGTCGAGCCGCTCGAATGGCTCGCCTAGCCCTGTCAGGTGCTTTTCGAATTCGCGCAGGACCGCAGCACCGTGATCAGTTGCAGCTCCATGGTACTTGCCGGCTCGAACGAAGTATTTCTGCAACCCGTATTCGTCCGCTGCCGAAGCAGAGAATTCGATCGCGGCCCGGTTCATGCGAATGCGCTTGCGATCGTGGTCCTGGGTTCCCCCGTAATGCTCCCCACCGAGCTCGTGCGGAAGATCGATCATGAAGCCGGAGTTGCGCCCGGCAGCACCCCAGCCGACCTGCTGAGCGTCGACCACCACTATGCGCTCGTTCGGCACCAATTGTGATAGGCGCCGCGCGGCCGCCAATCCAGCAAACCCAGCTCCTACAATGAGCCAGTCCGCCTTGTGACGGCCGCGCAGCACCTCAGGTGCCTTGGGAGGCGGCAGAATACCGTACCAGCCGGGCATGGATGTGTCTGCAGGCGTGCGGACAGCCTGAAATTCGCTCATCGGTGCGGCCAGGCTAGTCTACCGAACGCGAGACTTTAGGATCGGAGATGTCGGCCCAGATGGTCTTGAGTTCAGTATATTGGTCGTGGGCATGCAATGACTTGTCTCGTCCCCCGAAGCCCGAAAGCTTGAAGCCGCCGAAGGGAGTCGAGACGTCTCCTTCGCCGTAGCAATTGATGGTCACCGTCCCGGCGCGAATGTCCCTTGCCATGCGATGCGCCTTGCCGAGATTGGCGGTAAAGATCGACGCTGCAAGTCCGTATTGCGTATCGTTGGCGACCCGAAGAGCCTCGTCAGCGTTGGCCACCTTGATAACCGACAGCACCGGTCCGAAGATCTCCTCACGGGCGATCGTCATGCCAGGCGTGACATCGTCGAAGACAGTGGGCTCGATAAAGTAGCCCTTGCGGTGTTTGTTGGCATTACCGCCTGTCACGATCCTGGCGCCTTCCGCCAGCCCTTTCTTGATGTAGCCCATGATGCGGTCGAACTGTTCCTTCGACACGATGGCACCCAGCCGGTTGCCCGGGTCCAACGGCTCACCCAAGGGCCATTCCTTGAGCTTGTGGAGGACCGTTTCGACCAGGCGATCCTTGATCTTCTCATGCACGATTAGCCGGGAATTGGAGGAACAGTTCTCGCCCATGTTCCAGAAGACAGCCTGGGTGACATGCTGTGCGACAACGTCGAGGTTCTCGGCGTCGTCCAGGACGATGCAAGGGTTCTTTCCGCCGCATTCGAGCACGATGCGCTTGAGGTTGGACTTGGCGGAATATTCTAGGAATTTCCGGCCGACATCGGTCGAACCGGTGAAGGCGACCATGTCGACATCCGGATGCATGCCAAGCGCCTTGCCGGTGATTTCGCCGGGGCCGGTCACGATCTGCAGGACGCCTCGCGGCAACCCGGCCTCATGCGCCAGTTCGGCAATCCGCAACGTCGACATGTTGGTCTGTTCGGCCGGCTTGACGATGACCGAATTGCCGGTCGCGAGCGCCGGGCCGATCTTCCAGGCCAGCATTAGGATCGGGAAATTCCAGGGCAAAACGCAGGCGACCACGCCCAGCGGCTGGCGCACGATCAGCGACACGACGTCCTTGCCCGAGGGCGACGTCTGGCCGTAGAGCTTGTCGGTGGCTTCCGCGTGCCATTCCAGGCAATGCAGCGCCTCGGGAATGTCTATGGTTTCGACGTCGTAGATCGGCTTGCCGCTTTCGAGGGTCTCGAGTACGGCAAGCTCATGGGAATTTCGCTCAATCAGCTTGACGAGGCGCCGCAGCACGCGCTTGCGCTCACTTGGATGCGCACGCGACCAGACGCCCGATTCAAACGCCAGTCGTGCCTTCTCGACGGCGAGACCGACGTCAGCCTCGCCGCAGGATGCGATCCTGGCGATGACCTGCCCTGTCGCGGGATTGATGGTCTCGAACGTATCGCCGGACTGTGCCGCCCGCGCATTGCCGTCGATCACTGCGTTGGTTGGCAGCGGCAGACTGTCCGCCAGATTCTGGTACTCATCACGCGTTAGTAGCAACGACATTCTCGGAAGCCCTCTTCTGGGATTTTGCTGTGACTGACGCGATGACTGCCTTAAGGGTGCGGATCGTCATCTCGAGTTCCCGCTTCTGTTCGTCGTCGATCGCCCGGATTGGCCGGCGCACGGGCCCAGCCGGCAATCCAGCCAATTCGCAGCCGAATTTGATGCTCTGGACGAACTTGCCGCCCTGCTCAAGAAGCCGCATCAGAGGCAGAAGCGCCGACATGATCTGCCGGCCCTTGGTGAAGTCCTTCTCGATCACGCAGGCTTCGTACAGCGCGAGGTGCTCTGCCGGCAGGCAGTTGCCGGCGCCGCAGACCCACCCTTTTGCGCCCCACGCGAAGAATTCGAGGGCCTGATCATCCATGCCGCAAAACAGATCAATGTGCGGATAGTCACGAGCCAGTGCGTGCAGCTGGTTCATGCTGCCGCTCGACTCCTTGATGGCGCAAAAATTGGAACTGCGACCGACCCGGTTGAGGAACTCGAGGTCCATCATCGTGCCGGTGCGTCCCGGATAGTTGTAGAGCATCACTGGTAGATTGGCGGCCTTGTCGATCGCAAGCGCATGATTGGCAAGTTCGAGCTGTGTGGGAACAGCGTAGTACGGCGAGCCGATCAGAATGCCGTCGTACTTCAGGTCCTTTGCAATTAGCGCATATTCGATGCAGTCCTCGGTGCGAATGGCACCGACGCCGGCTATCAGGGGCATCTTACCCTTCACCACGCTCCTGGCAAGCTTAAGCAGACCGACACGCTCGTCGCGTGACTGGGCATAGTACTCGCCTGTCGTACCACCGACAATGATACCGTGGACGCCAGTCGCGACCAGGTGCTCGACCATGACGCAGAAGCCGTCACGGTCAATCGATCCGTCCGCGTGAAAGGGCGTTGTGACGGGCGGAATAACGCCTTTGAACGACATCTGCTTCGCTCCAATTTGGCTACAGGTCAGTTTTATATGCAAGCTGAGGAGCGGGAGCAGCCGAAATAAAATCACTTGGCAGACAACTTTTTTGCGGTTCGCACTATGATTGAGAAAATCAACTAAAATCGGCGTATCGCCGGGCCCTGACGCAAGCAAGTCGGTCATTGGACGGGCTAGTACGCGTTGCTCTCCTTGGCCAATCGGGGTCATGAAGGTACATCGCTTCAACGTCGAGACCTCTTGAGAAACTCCAAAAGGTCGCGCTGAATGGCGAGGTTCTCGAGCCTCACCGACGATCTCGTTTGCGCCATCGCGGCCCGACACCTACGGACGGTCTCCTTTGGCCGCGATCGATTCCCACCCGGGTGCGCGCTGCTAACCTGCGTCATATCCTGGTCCTGCACCCAAGTGGAGTTGGCCGGCGGAAGCGTGATGCCAGGGTCTTGAACTCCGACCAGCCCATGTGCCGGCTTTCTGGCTAACGCCTCAGACACCGTAGCTTTATCCGGCGCATTTGCCGATGGAATCCGTTGAGCGCTGGGTAGTTGTGCGGCCTGCCCTAGTAGCGTCTGTCCGAGCAGAACGGCGGCGAACCATTCGTGCTGCGTGGCCAGTGGGGCGTGCATGAGTCGCCAGGATGGCGCAGCGCCCACCTTGCGGGTCAGGCATGTCCGTTTCGCCTTGTGCTTCACGATGAACCGGCCATCCGGGGTCCGCCCGCAATAGTTGGTGAGGCCCAGAAAGGCGAAGGTCTCGGGTCGCCGCTCGCCATGCCGCTGTCATGAGAGGGCCGCGAACCGCCCAAACTCAATCAACCGCGTCTTGCCCTCATGGAGCATCAGGCCGAAGCCGGCCAGCCGCACTTTGAGGGGCCAACAGCATCTCCTCTGCATCAGCCTTGTTCTCAAAGCCCATGACGAAGTCGTCAGCGTAACGCACGACCAACGCAACCATGTGCACGCGACGACGCCATTGGTAGGCCCAGAGATCGAGGATGCAGTGCAGGAAATATTGGCGAGGAGCGGGCTGATAGCGCAGCATGCGCGGCATCAACCACATCGACGCGAACGCATCGCTGGAGGTATCGTGACGTTCCGGGAACGATCGCGTTTGATGGTCCTGACGACATCAGACGCCTTGGAAAGGCTGCTTGCCAGCACGCTGTAGATGTCTTTGCCAGCGCTGGTAAGCATCACGCCGGTTCCTCGCTTCACAAACAGCGGAACACCAAGGTCCTCCTCAATGGCTTTGATCTGCCGACTGATTTCTCCCGATGTCACGCCCAGCTCGGAAGCCGCAAGCTTGAATGAGAGATGGCGTGCCGAGGCCTCGAATGCCGTGAGGGCAGTCAATGACGGGAGATCGTAATACTGAGCAACCATTGAAGAATCCGATCAGATCTGGAGTCGCGAACCAAAAAACAGGTTCTCCGCTCGTCCTCTGGCCCATAAAGGACCGCCATTTTGATCAAACATACCAGCCTCCTTAACGGAGTGCGGCCGTCCGCCGTGACCCGAGCAAGTTGCGTGCCGTTTCAGTTGCACGACTTCCCCATACCGACGGCCCGCCCTGGCGACCCTTGGGTCAGGTTTCCGACATTGTTGTCTAGCTCCCGACACAAGGTTTGTGGATAGACAGGCGCGGGACTGTCACATTGAAGATCCGATCCCGCCACCGTGTGAGGAGTATGAAGAAGCCCGTACGGTCGTTTCCCTGCGGAGGTGGTGCAGCGTGGGGGCAGCCACGACGCGGTTCCCCGTATCGCGAAGTTCGGATATAGGCCTAGCTGAGGCCGGCATCGACCCTGCCGCTCGCCAGAATCGGCACGGTGGTGCCCGTCAGCGTGCAGATGCTTGGCAGCAAGCACATGCACCTCGATCAGCGCGTGCACCGGCTTCAGCACCGCGGCACAGGCGCCGATCTAGTTCGCCAGCCTGGAGAGGCTCAGATCGGTGGCCCCTGCGGTGACAGCGCGCTCCGCCGGTTCAACGGCTAATGCTGGGGAACCTCTCAAACAGGATCATCGCCAACAGGTTCGGCCCGGCAAAGCCGCGCGAGGCCCCATGGAGGGGTGCAGCCGGCTGCGTGACGCATCGCATTCTTGACAGCTGAACTTCTCGCGCTTGGTCTGGATCACTTTCCACTGACCCGGGATGACCTTCATTCTGGGTGACGTCCTTGCCAAGCTCCGCCAGTCTGGCCCTCAAAGTGCGGCAGGCAGTGTCACGTGAGTAATTGCCTCATCACGCTTTGGCCAAGTGAGCGTAACTTGCTGCGAAACGCGCGAATTTGTGCTCGCCGCACATCACCGGGTTGTAGCGAGGCGGGTTGCTGTCCGTGACACATGAGGGCAGTGGTTCGATAATCGCGTTGAAATCAGCGTCGATAAAGAAGGGGATTGAGTATCGCTCGCGTCCCGAGGTATTCACCACGCGGTGCATGTTCGCCAGGTAGACATCATTGGTGAGCCGCTGAATCAGATCGCCAATGTTGATTACGAATGTGCCGTGGATGGGAATGCCCTCGATCCAATCGCCATCTCGGTTCATGACCTGAAGACCACCAACGTCGTCCTGCGCCAGGATGGTCAGATTGCCGTAATCCGTGTGGGCGCCAATACCGATAATCTCTTCGTCAATATTGCCACTCTGTGGCGGGTAGTGAAGCAGGCGCTGAATGCTGATCGGTTGCCGCATGAGGCTCTCGAAATAGCTTTCAGACAGGTCCAGACTGAGCGCAATACCCTGCAAGAGTTTTTTCGCGAGCTCCACCATTTTTTGATGATACCCGTACGTCAGTTTCCGAAACCCGGTCAGGTTTGAGGGCCATTGGTTGGGGCCAAAAAACGGACCTTGCAACGTGGAGCGTTCAGGACCGATGTCAAAGCACTCCTTGAGGTCTCTCGTCTTGCCCGGATCTGTGTTCTCCCCGAACGGCTCGATATACCCGCGGAGGGCTACATCCGCTTTGCTTACATGCAATTTCATCTTCTGCGACATGGGCAAATCAAAGAACCGCCGGCTCACGTCGAATACCGAATCCACAAAATCCTGCGGAATCCCGTGGTTCTTCACATACATGAACCCAGTGTTGGACAATGCCCAACGTATCTCCTTGGCCACCAACTGCTTATTGCTGCCATCGAGAAGCGGCGCGATGTCAATCACCGGGATCTTGTCGAATCTTTCGCGTTTCGCGCGCAGCTTGTCGTCCAGTTTGGCAACGATATCCTTGGACATGAGTACACCTTTGTTTGGCAACGGGAGCAGGCGCGACGATTGGCGCATTTTCTCATCGAACTCGTTGCGTGAAGAACCGTCGGGAAGCGTTGGATAGCTTGTGCGGTGCTTCTTTGGGGGAGCCGTGCTCAACAAGCAAGAGCCCGAACTCCTGGCAGGCATACGCAGGGGGCTCGCTTGTCTTGTCGCGTTGCATCGGCTGCCAGCTTTTGGTAGCGAGCTTTGCGGCAACGCTGTCATGACCGGTTCTCCGTTGGCGCACTGGCGTTCTCGGGTACCTCGAAAACCCAATAGTGTGCGCCCTCCTCCGCAACGTATCTGCCGTCCTTTAGACGCTGTGTCGGCGCAAGTATGCCCTCATGCTGCAGACGCCGCACCTCCTCGCCGAAGCATGCTGTCTCGGCATAGCTCTTGCGAGTGCTTGCGATGACGAAACCGTTCGGGCGCGTGACGCGAGCCAGTTCGCGCAGTGCATCCGGTCGGACATGCCCGAGCGTGAAGACGCCGCAGCAGACCGTGATGTCATAGCTCGCGCTGGAGTAATCGGAGAGCGGCGCGTTAAGGTCGACATCGCCTCGGACGTGGCGGTAGACGTGGGTTTGCCGGGCCTTTTCGGCCATCTCCTCGGAGAGATCGAACCCGTCGATCAACCGGAACCCGAGGCGTTCCAGTTGCACGCCGAGCAGGCCTGTTCCGCAGCCGGCGTCCAGAATTGCGATGGCTGCTCGCTGCTTGGCCAAATAGGCCGTCTGCACGGCGCCCGCCAGCTCCGCCACGATCATCGGCCCGCAGTATCCATCGCGGCTCACATCCAACTCGTAGGAACTGGCCCATTCGCGATAAAATTGGGCCAAGCGACCGGCGTCGCCGTCGAGTGCGTGGGAATCCTTGATGCGCTTTCGTGCGGCTAGCTCCAGAGCAGTCTGCTGATCGAGGGTGTCCATGATAGTTCCTCCGTGTATGAGTGATGCGGTACAGTTGTCATTGGAGCGAGTGGCCGCGGCTTGACCCATGAGCTTCGTTCCGCATGCCTAGCTGTCGCGGACGCTTTCAGCGAAATGCACCCCAACTGCTGCCGCCGGGGACGGGCGATCTAGTCTTCAGTGGGGATGTGTCGACCTGAGCGCAGTCCGGCCCATCCCGGCCAAGGCGCCCTATTCGCCTGCTAACTTATCGAAGATGTTGGGGGCAGCGGCACCGTAGATAACAACAGATCCCTAGTCGCAAGACGCATCGCGATGCGTCCCGTCGGCAGGCTTCCTTTTCAAGCAAGTCGTTCGTGGACGCGGGATTGACATCTTGTTTACCTGATAGCCGGCGCCCAAGAGAGTGGCGGCCGGGCCGTACACAACGCTTCCGTTACCAATAAATCCGATTCATTGTGGAAACAAGTGGGGCACACCGCGTGGCCTCCATCCTCAACAGTACACATGGGGCTTCCTTTCGCATGTCAATCGGACAAATTGTGGCACGTCGACAGAAATATCATCAGACTTCCGCATCAGCAAGCCATTAAATGCTAATAATACATTTTATACTCTTAATGTAACTTTGCCTCTACTTTAATTTTCTGTCGGAGCGTATTCACAATGAATTCGCCAAGGTGATCCGGATCGTTCGCGTGGGAACGGTGGGCAAGGCGATCTCGCTAGCAGGCACGGTCCTGGGACGAACTCTCCCAAGGTCGTTCAACAGGTTGAGTGGCGCCTAGCTCCAACCCGTCATGCGGCGGCCTGCGCCTGCCGCGAAGAGAAGCGAGTGACCCACGGAGCGACATCGTCCGGAAAGAAAGCAGGTGGAGCTTGACCTCAATACCAATCAGAGAAGCCTGATCGGTAAAGGGGGCGGGGTGCAGGTTTCGGACGAGGCACTTTGCTTCCTAAGCCTGGCCCGATACTCCTCGTCCAAGATGGACGGCAGGGATAGCTTCTTGGTTCGCGCGCCATCGACAGCGATCATTTCACCACTAACGAAGCTGGATTCGTCACTCGCCAGCCAAAGGACCGTATTTGCTATCTCCTTAGGGGAACCGATCCTTCCAACCGGGTGAAGTTGTGCCAATTCCCTCTCGACCAGGCTTCGGTCCGGGTAGAGCTCGACATAGACGCGATTCAAGTCGGTGTCGATCCAACCTGGGCACACGGTATTGCAGCGTATTCCATCGGGTCCAAGGTCCACCGCTAGTCCCAGCGTGAGACCGTGCACGCCGGCCTTGGTGGCGGCATAGGCTGTATGCCAGGGTTTACCACAAAGCCCTCGACCGACCCGATGTTGACGATCGCGCCCGAACCAATCCGTCTCATTTCTGCGGCCACATACTTGGCCATTAGAAACGGACCACGGAGATTGACCGCCATAAGTCGATCCCAATCCTCGACAGTCTGTTCGTCGATCGACTTATGAATCACGACACCAGCATTGTTGACCAATATGTCGATCCTGCCGAACTTCTGAAGGACCTCTTCAACGAATGTACGGACTGACGCTTCCTTTGTGACGTCAAGAGGCGCAAATGCGAGCCTCTCGACGCTGCTGACAGGGGCGGGGCGCTCATCAAATAAATCGCCGACGAAAACCGTCGCCTCTTCATCACGAGTCTCTCGGCAATGGCCCGCCCTATGCCTGGATTGCCACCGGTGACAATGGCACCTTTGCCTGATAGCCGATTACCCAAAACTTCCTCCTATCCTGCGGTGAAGCCGCCATCTATTGGAACAGCTACGCCCGTGATGTGCCTGGCTTCCTCGCTGGCGAGGAACAGCGTCAAGCTTGCGATTTCTTTCGGAGTAGCCACGCGACCTTGGGGTATCGCATCAACATTCCTTTGAAGGACCTCTTCGAGGCTAACCGGCTTACTATGGGCTGACACAAGCATGGGCGTATCAACGGCGCCAGGACAGACGGCATTGATGCTGATTTGCTCTTTGGCGTGATCGAGGGCCATGGCGCGTGTCAACAGAACGAGCGCGCCCTTCGACGCACAATAGGCAGCCAGCCCGGAACAGCCAACCAGCCCAACATTCGAGGCTATGTTGACAATGCTGCCGCCGCCGGTCCTCCTCATAGCCTTCACGGCGGCGCGGCTAAAGTAGAACACCCCATTGACATTAACGTCGAATGTCTGACGCCAGTCATCATCAGTTGTCTCAGGGGCGCTTCCACGCCGTATGATACCTGCGCTGTTGATTAAGCCGCTGACCTTTCCGAACCGCTCTACGGCGGAATTAATCACCTGGTCCGCGAAGGCTGAGTCAGTCACATCACCCAGCATCAATTCGGCCGGACAATTGAGTTTCTTAACCGACTCTAGGGCTCGTCGGCCCCGTTCTCGATCGCGGCCGACCAATACGATTGACGCCTCTGTCGCGGCGAAGGCCTGTACGACGGTCTCCCCTATCCCCGACCTTGCGCCAGCAACGATAACCACCTTCTTGGAAGGCGTCATGGTAGTGATTGCCCAGCCGCAGTGATTAGGCCTGGAGTATTGTTGACGGTCTGCCTAGTGATCAAAGCTCGCATATTGCTAGTTCCTCCTTTTTCGTAAGCGACCAAAATAGTGCGAGTGACAACCTGAAATCGTAGCTGTGACGGCCTCGTGGTGAACCAGGACTAAGATCTCGCGTTATTGAACGCTCCCATGCCATACAAGTAATTTACTCAAGTTCACTTAATATCATGCACACCCGCAAATTCTTCATACGGTTTTAGTAAAATTTTTCAATTTTCTTTAAAAGAATTATTTCGCCTATGAATAGCGGCGAATGGAAGCCATTGCACAACGTTTGGATACACCCGAGATGCTCGACCATGGTCGGCGAGCTACTCGTCGGCTTACCCTGAGCGGAGGCCGTCGGCCTCGGCCTCACAGTTCCGATGGCAGCACGGAAGCGGAATTCCGGCGATACTGCTACGATTTTGTTACGGCCCTCGCGTGGGGACGAGTTCTAATACTGGCGCATCCGGGATAGAAGTGGGTCGAGCGATCGGCGTCGCCGTCGAGGGGCGTGGGAATCCTTGATGCGCTTTCGTGTGGCTTGCTCCAGTTCCGTCTGCTGATCGAGAGTGTTCATGGTTGTTCCTCTATGTAGGGGTAGATGATCCTCGGCAGCGCGCTCGCCCTGCACCTGCTGCCGTCTCGAAAACGAGGGCATCAAAACTCGTGCCAATTGGCCGAACGAGGCATAGATACAATTTTTGGTTACTGCCCGAACCCGGGAGCCCCGTGCACATTCCAACCGCGGTGTTCAAGGCGGAATCAAGCGGTCGTCGCAACAGGTATGTTCCATCCTGTGCCAGCCAATGGTCAAGCGCTTGGGCGGGGGTCTTCCAGCCGAGGTTTTCCGTGGCCTCGCGTTTTAGGGTCGCGGCAATGGCGGTGAGTGTCTCGGCGCTATGCACGCTCAGGTCCCTGCCTTCGGAAAGTATTGGCGCAGCAGCCC
Organism: Mesorhizobium sp. M0833; assembly: GCF_040319905.1. Lineage (NCBI taxonomy): Bacteria > Pseudomonadati > Pseudomonadota > Alphaproteobacteria > Hyphomicrobiales > Phyllobacteriaceae > Mesorhizobium > Mesorhizobium sp. M0833. Next base: position 21,796 of record NZ_JAMYOQ010000038.1, read on the forward strand.
ATTGGTGTTCTCGTTGGTGCCACGCTGCCAAGGGCTTTGGGGATCGCAGAAGCAGACCTGGATACCCGTCTCGATCTTGGAGCGCAGCGTGTTGGGCCATCTCGGCGCCTTGGTCCCAAGTCAACGAGCGACGCAGTTCCTGAGGCAAGGTACGATGGTGCGCGTAATAGCGTCCCGAACAGCCTCGGCACCATGTCCCGCGAGAGCCGGTCCATTCTTGGCTCGCGGCACCTAGCCATGACCGTCCAGTCGCGGCAGATGCAACAGCATCGTGAAGCGCGTCGTGCGCTTGACGAGTGTGCCGATTGCCGAACTGCCAAGGCCCAGAATGAGATCGCCCTCCCAGTGCCCCGGAATCGCACGGTCAGCCGCCTCGGCCGGGCGCTGGCTGATCATGATCTCGGATGACACGAATCCCTTGCCGCGCTGACCAACGCGCGCCCGCGGCGTCCGCAATGGGCACCCGGTCCTCAGGCATGCTGTCAGTTCTCGCCGCAGTGCTCCTCGGCCTTGGATGAAGAGTGCTTGATAGATGGCTTCATGGCTGATCCTCATCGTCTCCGGGCGATCTGCTCCGGGCTCCATGCCTTGCCCCATCGCCGATCCTTTCTTTGCCCATGCCGGCGTCCGTTCCAGGGGACCGCAGGACTAGGAATGACAACATCGCGAGCAGCCGCGACTGTTCCGGCAAGCCTTTCCTCGATATAGAGGCGTAGAGCTGGGTTCAGCGCAAGCTTGGCGACTTCTGGACGGCGGCCTGATCGCTCGGCGTGCCATCGGGCTTTCGATGCACGATACTCCAGGCCGCCGCTGCGCGTCGCGGCGTTTCGTCGGAGTTCACGGGAAAGATGGTCGAGGCAGATCGACCGAGACGACGTCCGAGCTCGCGTCTCGAAAGACCCTGAACGCGAAGAAGTGCGATCTCCTCACGTTCCGCAAACGAGACATACCACCCGGACGCGGCTTGGCCGAGGGACTGAACATCGCTGGTGGCATGCTGCCTGCCTCTCGGAACAATCTGGTTCCGACGGGTTGCGACATGCCAGCCGTCAGCGCAGCATCCTCGCTGGTCATTCCCTGCGCAATCCCCAACCAGAATCGCTGGAGTTCAGATCGCGCCGCCACTGGTGGCCGTCCCGGCGACGGCAATGGCGCCCGCCCAGACCGGTGGATCTTCGCTTTCGAATGACCATCGCAATCTCCTTCGCTCGGGTGTTGCGACGACCGCTTGAATCCGCCCAATTTGCCTGCGGAGCCTACTCCGAACTTTCGCATCTTCACGGTATCCAGCGAGCATGAGCCCTGTCGGCAATTCTTACGACAACGCGCAGGAAGAGGTGCAAGGTCTAGCCTATCGGTGCCTTCATCGATACCGTTTACAACACGCAACGCCTGCATTCGGCGCTCGACTACCTCACGGCGGAGGAATACGCATTCACGCGGACGACAGATGGAAAAGGCCGCATAAGCTAAACACGGGAGGTGTCCGCGATTTTCTGTGTCTCAGTCTTGGGATGCACTCCATCATTGTCCGGGATTTAGCGAAAAAGGTGTCCGGGAATTTAACGAAACACGCAGTTGCTCATTATGGGCGCCATGGCTGTGGTTCGATAGCATCTCGGAGGGGCGCGCCCGACGGCTCCTGACTGTCCGCTTGATGGTGAAGAAATCGTGCAAGCTGGTGGCAATCGCGCTGGCCAACAAGATGGCGCGTGGCATCTGGGCCATGCTGACGATACGGGAGAACTACCGGGATCCGGCGACGGTACCTGCGAGATCCCCCGCAACGCACTCGATACCGGGACGTCGGGGACGTGAGGAAGGCATGAACTGCATGGGCAATTGGTCGATCGGGGTCAGGAAAACCCGAGTCAAGCTGAGAGCCCAGGCAAGCCCGCTTTGCTGATTTGGACCTGATCCGCGCATCACCATACCGGCGCGCGGCATAGGGCCGCAAATCAAGGCCTGACACATGACCGCACTCGATCACATGTCCAATGCTTCAGGTTCTTTCTTGTAAAACGGCTGGCATCCACACATGAACTTGGACGCACAGTACCTATTTCTGAATGAACGCAGTAGTGGGCAGGGCGCATCAAGTGACGCTTTGGCACATGCTCGGCCGCAAGTCATTTGCGAGTGTCGCCGCGACATAAAGCGATTCTGAGATGATTCATGTCACACAAAATGTAATGGCGAGGATTCGCTTCGATCTTACTTGCCTTTGCGCCAGATTTATTCGGCCGTTGCAACAAAATCTTCAAATAACTTCAAAGACTCTTTACAGTCGCAAATTGCTGATATGCTACATTCCCGACGAAGTCTGAAATCAGGCATGACAAAAAGCTAATGCCTTGCACACCGCAACGTAACGTAGGAGTCAAAAGCCATGGCAAAAAGAGCGCTCATCCTGCTCGAGGGTTATACATCGGGTGTTGGTCTGCTATATATCCAAGCGGCGCAGCATCTTGGTCTTCATCCAATTATCCTGTCGGCTGATCGAGCTCGTTGCGACCGTCTTGTGGCGGAAGGAATTGGCGCAATCAATATCGATACAGAAAATCTCGATGCGCTACTCCGCGAATGTTCCCGACTCCGCGCAACCTATGACATTGCTGGCATTACATCCACCAGAGAGGAGGTCTATGCGACAGTTGGCAAGCTCTGCCGGCATTTCGACCTACCGGGCCCGAACCCCACATCGATTGAACAATGTTGCGACAAATTCGCTCAGCGTCAGCTCCTCGCCGAGGCAGGGGTTCCAATACCGGCTTTTCGCTTGGCAGCGAGTACGATGGACATAGAAAGCGCTGCCGCGGAGATTGGCCTGCCGGTGGTCCTTAAGCCAGCCGTGGGCATCAGCAGCATTGGTGTCCGATTGTGCCGCAACGCCGATGAGTTAGTGGAGCATGCAACCTATTTGTTGGGCGGCAAGCACATATGGCGGTCTTCACCGAGGGTACTGGTGGAAGAATTCGCACAAGGCCCTCATTATATCGCCGAGACGATGGAAAATGAGGTCGTTGGGATTACCGCAGCTGACTTCGGCCCGCCGCCGCATTTCGTCTTTCGTGAGTTCAGCTTTCCGGCCCCGCTGACTGAGCAAGAGCATGAGCGTATCGCAGACGTTTCGCTAAGCTCTTTGACAGCTCTCGGCCTTGGCTGGGGACCAACGAACATTGAACTTCGGTGGACGAAGCGTGGCCCAGTCGTCATTGAAGTCAATCCGCGTCTTCCTGGCACGCCAGATCCTCAAATGGTTAAGTTGGCTTATGGCGTCGATCTCGTCGCCGAGCACATCAAGATTGTCATCGGCGACGAATCGAATTTGCGCAGAAGGCATTCGCATGCTGCGGCCGCGCGAATCCTGGTTGCTGATCGCGATGGCATGCTGGATTGGATCGGAGACGACAGTCAGGCGGCTGCTCTAGAAGGTGTCGCCGAGGTCAAATTGTATCTTGGACCCAAGACGCCGATCGTTAGGAACGGCGATGAGCGAGATTGGATCGGACATATCATCGCCGCTTCGCCCAGCCGCGCTCGGACCGATGCGATACTTCAGGCTGCGGTCGCCTCAATCACTTGGTCAATCACGCCATTTCCGAACACGGGAAATCTGCGGCCTTAACCTCCCCACGCAGGTGCACGGGGCTGGACGCCCCGGGCTGGCGCTCGGCACGGCGCTGACCCAGCGACAGTCCGTTGATCTCCCGCTCGATATCGAACAGGGTATCAATGCGTGCAGGGCTTCCACCGCCAAGGGGTAGACCAGGTTGGGCTTCTCGCCGCGTGCCTTCTTACGCCCCCTTCGATATCGGCGAGATCGAACACCTTGCGCCGGCTGTGGGCCCAGCAACTCGATTCTAGGATGGCTGGAGCGGAGCGAGCAGTGCAGCAGCGCGTCACTGCGGGCCGCATTCTGCCGCGGTGCAGCCAGATAAGTTGAAGCGGGATACTATTTCGAATTGCCCAAGACATTCTCAAATTGAAGATCCACTGTTACGATCGATTTTCGGGAATTCTGTTCTCTTTTTTTAGCCTCTCTGAATCCAATGAGAATTACATATGAGCTTGAACGCCAATTCGAATGGACCGTTGGATCGCGCATTTGCAATCCTTGATTTTGGGGCAACTCAACACAAAGCGGTAACCGCGGCGGAGATTGCCAAAAATCTCGACCTGCCCTTGGCAACAGCACACAGATTGATCAACAATCTCGAGTCCCGCGGATTGCTGCAGCGCGCGCCGGGCACTAAACATCTCGTTGTCGGGAACAACCTAGTCGTACTTGCTGGCAAGACGATTGGCTCAGCCTTTCGAACGGCGCGACGGCACGCTGTTCTCCAGAATGTCGCAGCAGAAATCGGCGAGCAATGCGAGATTGGCATCGCGCGAAACAATGCCGTCGTCTATGTCGACAGCGTACGAGTAAAGCCCGCCCAAGGACTACAATTTGATCCTGGGTATAGTGCGCCCCTCTATTGTACGTCCACTGGCAAAATTTACTTGAGCATCCTTCCTTTGAAGCCGCGTGAAAAGCTAATTCGGTCTCTGCAGATGGAGCAGCATACTGACAGGACGATAACTAATCCTGATGCCCTTCTCGCCGTTCTAGAAGCAACTCGCAGGGAAGGATGGGCTCGGACCAACGAAGAGTTCGTCAAAGGTGTGGTTGGATGCGCCGTTCCCATTCTCGCCCCGGGCGGAACTTTGATTGCTTGTCTCGGCGTCTCCGTTCCAGTTGCCCGCATCAGCTTTGAAGAGCTTCAAAGCTTCCGTGAGCCCTTAGGCCGAGCAGCGAAATTGCTATCTGAGAGCCTTCTCTATTCGGCGTGTTGAGGTCAAGCGCTTTCGAGCTTTCAATGTGTCCGGAGCTTTGGCGTCTTCCGCAGGGCCTCGCTTCTCTTCGGGATCGGCGTTTCGCCCTCCCAGCATGGGACCAGGAGAATGAGGTGGCCCAATCTGAATCGCGTCCTGACCGCACGATGCAATCGGCACGAGGCACTAAGCGAACTCACCTCATCCATCGTCCCGCGAAGGACGTGTTTCCACCGGTTGGCGGAACTTTGTTTCCCTCCTTTGCGGCGTTCCGAGTCAGACGGCGGCCAGTGAGGCTTCTCGCGTCCAGCGGAATTCGGTGCCATCCAGCCACATGCGATGCATGATCACCGCCAGGCGACGTGCGAGTGCGACGATTGCCTTACACAAGCCACGCCGCTTGGCGACGTCATCGCCCAGGCATTCAGCCATGACCATCTCGTCACGCGCGTCAGCAACACTTGGGCGGCTTCATAAAGCAATGTTCGCAACATGCCGGCCCCACGCGCCGACTTTCGCCCGATTCATTGAGGGCCGGCGTCAGCCCCAGAACCGGCCCCACCGCCTTGGACCTGTGGAAGCGGGCCGGAATATCGATGGTGCTGGTGAAGGCCAGCGCAGTGATGCAGCCGACGCCGGGGATAGTTGTTAAGCGGTTGCAGGTCGTATCGTCCTTGGTGATCGTCAATACTTTTCGGTGCAGGTGAGAGAATTCCTCACGCAGCTTCCGCCGAGCGGCAAGCAATGGTGCCATGATCTCTTCGAGATCGGGCATGCCTGCGACGAGATCGCGAATACGCTCCTCCAACTTCACTGTTCCCACAATACCGACGTTGAGACCGAAGTTGCTTAGAAGACCGCGAATGTCGTTCTCGAGGCGATCGCCTTCCCCTGCAGCAGCTTGCGGGCAGTCAACAGTGCCCGCCGCTTCTGGCTCGTGAGCGTCTTAACATGCACCGGGCGGTACAGGTTGACCCGCATCATCTGCGCAATGCCGAGTGCGTCATTGCGATCCGTCTTGTTTGGCTGCGCCTTCAGGACGCTTTCACATGGCGCGTCTCGATGCAGATGACCGGCAACCCGGCGCTTGCCAGCCCCTCGAAAAGCCATTGCGATTAGAGCCCGGCCTCGAGGCCGACCCGTTCAACGTTCAAGGCAGGATCCGTCAGGACGTGAAGGGATCGTCAGGGTGACTGACCACCCTCACTTCCCGGCAGATCCTGCCAGTGTCTTCGACAATGCAAACGGCGGTCTCTTTCACCGAAACATCGAGCCCGATATAGTGCTTCATGCTGCGCTTCCTTTCCTGATGCTTGTGGCTGTGGCTCACAGACCACGTTCTATCATCAGCTCGAAGCGCAGCACCTTGATGGCATCACCGCCAAAGGATGAGGCTTAAGCCGAATACATGGCGTGATCACGGAGCATGCAGCACTCAGCTAAACTGCTGACGTTTGATCTCGCCATGTGGAGAAATAGAATGGATGAAGCACTTTGTTGGTCTGGATGTTTCCATCGACCTGACATCGGCATGCGTTATAGCGCGACCATCTGGGAGAGAATCTCATCCTGATCGGCGCGCCGCAATGCGCTCTTGACGAAGCCGGCGCCATGGTGTGGCGTGGCAAGGTTGCCTCAACACCGATAGTGTTGAAGAAGTCGGCGATGAAGCCGTGGATCCACTCGCACCGAAGCGTCTTGATTAAGGTCGACGCGACCTCCTCGCCTTAAGTGGCTCGGACGTTTGTTCCGAGGGTGCAAATCTTGGCCAATTTCCTGAGGTTCTGGGCGATGGCTGCAAGGTGGAACTCATCGCGGGCACCACAGGGGCCGCGCAATCGCAATCGATCGAGCTTCAGGATGCGCTTGAGGTGCGCGAACAGCATCTCCACCTTCTTCCGCTGATAGCGTGAGGTCTGGTAGGCGTCTGTCTTTGCGATGTCGCGGGCCATGTCGCGCGCGCCCTCATAGATCGAGCGCAGCACCTTGCGCGCCGGCTCCTTCGGGCAACAGCTGGGCTTCAGGGCACAGGCGTCGCAATCCAGCTTGCTGGCGCGATAGCGCATCATGCCATTCTCGTCGACGAGAGGGTGTGGCATCCGATAGGTCTTCTGGCGCTGCCTGAGCGTCTTCCCGCCAGGACAGATGTATGTATCGGCCTTATGGTCGTAGGTGAAGTCGTCGCGCGAGAAGGTGCCATCCTTGCGCCTAGACTTGTCGAAGACCGGGATATGCGGCTCGATCCCACGCTCATGCACCAACCAGTTCAGCATTTCGGCCGAGCCGTAGCCGGTGTCGGCAATCAGCCGCTCCGGCCAGAGGCCGAGCTCGTCGTGCGCCCGCTCGATCATAGTCTTGGCGGCCGTCACCTCGGCCTGGCGCACCGCGGTCGAGGGCTCCACGTCCACGATGATGGCGTGCTCCACGTCGATCAAATAGTTCGTGCAATAGGCATAGACGGCTGGGCCACCCCAAGCGGCAGTCCAGCGCGCGGCGGGATCAACAGGGGAGACGAACTTGGGCTCCACCGGCGTGGCGGCCCCGAAGGCGGCGTCATCCAGAGTGGCGAGATACTCAGCCACGGCCCGCTTGGCTTTGGGATTGAGGTCCTCGGCCGTTTCGATCCCGCGCTGACGATGGGCGTCGGCGACGATCATGCTGGCATCGACCGCAAAGCCTTCGCCGCCGACGAGCCCTTCAGCTATGCAGCGCCGGACGACGGTCTCGAACAGTTCGCGCAGCAGGTCGGCATCGCGGAAGCGGCCGTGGCGGGTCTTGGAGAAGGTTGAGTGGTCAGGCACATCACCCTCGAGACCAAGCCGGCAGAACCACCGATAGGCCAGGTTCAGATGTACCTCCTCGCACAGCCGGCGCTCCGAGCGGATGCCGAAGCAATAGCCGACGATCAGCATGCGGATCAGCAGCTCAGGGTCGATCGAGGGACGGCCGATCGAGCTGTAGAAGGGCGCCAGATGCTGGCGGATGGCGGACAGGTCGACGAAGTGGTCGATCGCTCTGAGCAGGTGATCCGCCGGCACATGCCGCTCCAGGCTGAAGCCGTAGAACAGCTCCTCCTGCATCACACTTTGCTCGCCCATCATCGACTCAATCTCCTCTTACGACGAAGATTGAATCAGATGGGATATTCGGCTTGAGCCCCATCTTTGACGGTGATGGACGGAGGTGCTGCGCTCCGAGCTGATGATAGAACGTGGTCTGCAGCTACAGCCACAAGCATCAGGAAAGGAAACGCAGCATGAAGCATTATGCCGGATTGGATATCTCGGTAAAAGAGACCGCCGTTTGCATTGTCGATGAAACTGGCAAGATCTGCCGCGAGGTCAAGATGGTCAGCCACCCCGACGACCTCACCGCGGTTCTGAAAGATCCCGCCTTGCGCATCGAGCGGATCGGGCTCGAGGCCGGACCGTTGTCGCAATGGCTGTTCGAAGGCCTGGCCAGGGCCGGTTTGCCGGCAATCTGCATCGAGACCCGACACACCAAGGCATTCCTCAAGGCGCGGCCGAACAAGACGGATCGCAATGATGCGCGCGGCATCGCACAGATGATGCGCGTCAACCTGTTCCGCCCGGTGCATGTCAAGACGCTGACGAGCCAGAAGCGCCGCGCGCTGCTGACGGCGCGCAAGCTGCTGCAGGAAAAGGCCCTCGCCATCGAGAACGACCTGCGCGGCCTGTTGCGCAATTTTGGGCTCAAGGTTGGCGTCGTCGGGACCGTCAAGTTTGAGGATCGGATTCGCGAGCTCGTCGAAGGACGCTGTGAACTGGCCGAAATTGTCACGCCGCTGCTGGAGGCGCGCTGCAAGCTGCGAGAACAGTTTACAGTTCTACATCGCAGACTTCTGAGAATCGTGCGGGACGATGAGGTCTGTCGGCGCTTGATGACGATCTCCGGCGTCGGTCCTGTGGTGGCGCTGGCTTATACCGCGACGATCGACATTCCACAGCGATTCAGAAACTCCAAAACGGTGGGGTTCATCCTGGGACTGACGCCGGTGCTCAACCAATCAGGTGAAAGTCACCGCGTGGGTCGCGTCTCGCTGTGCGGCGACGGGATGATGCGCACCTTGCTCTACGAAGCCGCCCAAGTGATGCTAACGCGCGTCAAGAAGTGGTCATGGCTGAAGGCGTGGGCGATGAATGTCGCCAAGCGGTGCGGTCTGCGAAAAGCGATCGTCGCACTAGCCCGCCGGCTGGCGGTCATCATGCACCGCATGTGGGTGGACGGCACCGAATTCCGCTGGACGCGGGAGGCCTCGCCAGCCGCTATCTGACCGGGAAGGCCGTAAGGAGAGAGACAAGTTCCGCCACCGGCGGAAGCACGTCCTTCGCGGGACGATGGATGAGGCGAGTTCGTTGAAGCACTCGGACCGGTCGCTCACTGCAGCCGATCAGGCCGCGAATCAGATTGTGCCGCTTCATTCTCCTGATCCCATGCTGGGAGGGCTAAAGCCGATCCGGTAGAGAAGCGAGGCCCCGCGAAAGACGTCAAACGCCGGAGAAGCCGCAAGCTCGAAAGCGCTTGACCTCAACATGCCGAATAGAGAAGTGCTTCAGGACTGCTGCAACCCGGACTTTTTCAACACTATCCACCGGAAGCTGCCATTCGCAAGCATGCACCATCGGTTGTGAAGATTGGTCTGGAAACAGGACCGTTGTGCCGCTGGTCAAGGAGGAGGCGACCGCGTGATCACCAGCTAAGCATTAAGCAAGATCCGCCCTTTCGGCGGGGAATGTCCCTGCCAGGACGTGACTCGGTGATCTCGTAGATGGGGAGGCAGCCCTAACTTAAGGTACTGCGTCGATTACATTGAGGCACCCACGTCTCGAACGCTAACATGCGGCCACCCAGTGTTAACCGCGAAGAGAACCACAGAGCCGGCAGGAACATGGATACGCCGAAAAGGAGCTTGCAATCAGCTCCGCGATCAAGGAACCCCATCTATCGGTCACGGCGGCCGTGGGACTGGCTTCGCGCCCCGCTCGCGATCCAGCATCAGCGCCACGTCGTGGATGGTTTGGAACAGAAAGCGCACGCGCCAACTCGCGGAGGCAGCCGTAGACCGTCTGCCACGGCCCGAAGTGGCTCGGCAGGATCCGCCAGCCGCAACCGGAACTGACAGGTAGCGCACGGCGTTGATCACCTCGCGGAAATCGACCTCGAGCGGACCACTCCGACGCCCGGGCTTGGGCATCAGCGGAGCTGATCTGGTCTCATTCCTCGTCCGTCAAATCAGACGGGTAACGCTTCGTCTCCTTGGCGATCTGGGCCATCCGGCCACGGTTCTGTTTGGTCCACATCCACAGCTTGAACGTATGGCCCGCCTCGTCTGCAAGGGTGTTTTGAAGATTGCTCTGTTCAGTCTGCGTCAACGTATCCGGTCTCGGGATCCTGTCCCGGCCAAGATGGTGATTCGCGCAGCCTGCTCCTCATAATCACAGCGGTCTCGATGACCGTTCAAGGCTTCAGGTTTCCAAGGCCGTTCGATTGTCAGGCCATCTTCTTCTCATCACTAGCAGATTGTCGCGACCATCGGCACAGGGCCGATGACCGTCACATTCCTATGCTGCCGCGATTGCCGGATCGAAACCGCGCTCTTTCCGCACCGCCCAGACGATGCGAGCGAGCTTAGCCGCCAGCGCTACGACGACGTTTGTGCGCCCTCGCTGACAGGCTTCGTGCCCATCGGCCCAGCGCCGTCTCCTGGACCATGATGCGCGGCAGCACCGCGCGAGCGCCGTGCATCAAGTTCGCTCGCAGGTAGCGGTTGCCGCGCTTGGATATGCCGAGCAGTCTCGGCTTGCCTCCGGTGGTCGCCTGCCGCGGCGTCAGGCCCTCCAGGCGGCAAGGTCACGGCCGCGCCGAAGCTCCGTGCGTCGCCGACAGCAGCCGTCAGTGCGGTGGCGTTGATAACCTCGATGCCAGGGATCGTCGAAAAGCGACGTGCCGCCTCGTCCTCGCGCGCCATGTGCACGAACTCGGCACCCAATGCGGCTATCCGCTCATCAAGGCTGCGCCCTCGGCGCATAAGTCTTCGATCAGAACCCGCATGCGCGGCGACAGACGAGATCGTCCTTATCGGCGAAGACTGAAAGCGCATCCTCCAGCTTGCGCCTCCCCTGCGCCACAACGCTTCCGCGCTCAAGCAAAAGAGCGCGCAGATGGTTGAGCAGCGCTGTTCGCTCCGCCACCAGACGCGAGCGCCCCCGATGCAACGCCTGGATATCCGACTGTGCCTCGCTCTTGACCGGCACGAAGCGCATCGTCGGTCGCGTCGCCGCCTACGCGACGGCCTCGGCATCGGCAGCATCATTCTTCCGGCACTTCACATATGGCCAAACATATTCCGGCGACATCAGCCGGATCGTGTGATAGGAAGCTCCGAGCACTCGGCCAAGATGGTGTGCGCCGCAGCATGCTTCCATAGCCACGACGCAAGGCTCCATCTTCCCGACCAAGTCCGCAACGCCGTCACGGCGTAGGCGGCAGCGCAGAACAACAGCGCCAGTCTCATCCAGCCCGACGAGGCTGCACACGTTCTTGCCAAGATCAATCCCTAGCACAATATAGACATCGGTCCGTTCCTCTCTCCTTCCAAACAATGCAATCCTAACGGATCGCTCCAGAGAGGGGCGGGCCATCCCATAATCACAAATAGCCTCACCACAACACCCCAACCCTCGATTTTCCAAACGGCCTCTTAACTTAGGCCCTACTTGATTTGGTGGCTCCCCAAGGGAGGAAGGCCATGGTTTATTTGGTTGTAGGGGATCAATCGAGCTCACCCTTAAGGGACAATGACAGACGCGGTAAGGAGATAGACCTATGAAACTTGCTTCGGGCTATAAGGCTTTTTGCGAAGCCGCCCTCAAGAACTACCCGGACCAAATAAAGCCGGGTGGATATTTTGATTGGGCAATCGCACTAAGCAGCGCTATGAATGCTGAGTGTTCCGACCGCTTTGCAAAGCCATCGGCACGAGGATGGAACTCGTCTTTTCACGCAAAGCTTTTTCCTAACCAATACACGAAAGTTGGGGCCTTGGCGCAAACGTACAAAGGGTTAATCAATCTCAAGACCCCTTTTGATCTATATTTGTACACGAGGCTTATCTGGGAACTTCAGCCAAAGACAATTCTGGAACTCGGTTCTCTTCAGGGTGGAAGCGGACTGTGGTTCGCCGATCAGATGTCTGTGCTCTGCGACGATAAAGGTGAAGTTCATTCTTTCGATATCAATACGGAATGCATCCATGAACATGCAAAGCATCCGATGATTACATTTCATCAAATTGATCTTTCAAACACTTCCAATTTCGACGAAGGTCTACTGATGAGGTTACCTCATCCTTGGCTTGTAATCGACGACGCGCACGTACAAATATTTTCTATATTTTCTTACTTGGAAAAATTTCTTGTATCTGGTGATTACTATGTAATAGAAGATAACCCAATGCGAGCAAATAAAGAGATTATTGAAGGCTTACAGTTGATCGAGCAATTTGGATTTTTAATCGATACTTATTACACGGACGCGTTCGGTACGAATTTTACCTGTGCTCCAAATGCATGGCTTCGAAAGTCGTAAGTGTCAGTTCGAAAAAGAGTTGAGGGATTTCAGCAGGTTGTGATTCCGTCGGATCTGGGAGATTCGATGGAAATCACGATGGCCTAGCTTGTGTGGATGCCAGCCGCCTTGCAAGGAAAATTTGAACTGTTGAGCGCGTAATCGAGTGCGGACTTGTGTCAGGCCTTGGATTGCGGCCTTATCGGATGACGGGCCACCTCAGGCTCAGGAATCTGTGAATCGACGTGCAAAATTGGCCCCAATCTGGAGTGCGCCCCTCGGACCGGGCAGGATGAACAAGCAGAATTGACTTGGAAGCCGGGCTTTCGAAGGATGGAAGCCCATGGTGACTTATCGCACGCACAGCATCGAGTTCAAACGTCAGGTAGTGCAGGAGTTCCTGTCCGGCGAGACGCTGCATGGTCTCGCCAAGCGGCACGAACTGCCGCGTAACCTGCCGGCTCCTTCGACGAAGACGTGGCGGCGGCCGACACGATGCAGACCTATGAGGCGCGGATCGCAGCGCTGGAGCGGCTGGTAGGCCAGCAAGCCTTGGAAATTGAGTTTCTAAAGGGGGCTCTGAAAAGCGCACCACGTCCGAGAAGCGGGACTACATCCGTGATCACCGGCCCGGCGGTGTCTCCATCGCTGAAGGATGCCGGCTGGGGATCGCGCGATCAACCTACTACGATCAGCCCGAAACCGCCGTGGATGACACAGCGCTCGTCGAGACGATGGGTGAGATCTCCGACAGCTTCGAAGCTTACGGCTATCGCCGCATGCAGGCGGCGCTGCGGCAGCGCGGCATCGTCGTCAACCACAAGAAGGTCAGACGGTTGATGCGCGAGCACGATCTGCAGCCCAGGATCAGGCGGCGCTTCATCGCCACTACGGACAGCGATCACGAGTTGCCGATCTTCCCGAACCTGGGGAAGAACGTGACACCCGACGGCCCGAACCAGCTCTGGGTGAGCGACACAACATACGTGACGATTGGGGCGGGCTTCGTCTACGTCGCGGTCATTTTGGATGCCTGGTCACGCAAGGTCGTTGGTTACGCCATCGGTCGGTCGATCGACGCGCGCTTGACCATTGCAGCATTGAAGGCCATCGAACGACGAAAACCCCCGCCGGGCTGCGTCCATCACTCGGACCGAGGGTCGCAATATGCCGCACTCCTCTACCGCAACGTTCTCGCCGAGCACGATCTTATTGGATCGATGGGCCGGCGCGGCAATCCCTACGATAATGCGAAAGCGGAAAGCTTCATGAAGAAGCCGAGGAGATCACAGCGAACTTTAGTGGCAGTCCCGGTCTCAAGGAGCGTAAAGATGGCGTTCCCGGACAGTATGTCGGCGCATCCCATCACAGGAAGATGCAGCCACGTATTTCGCAGAGGCGGAAACTGCGCGACCGTACGTCGACGCCCTTTTTACATAGCAATTTGGTTGATCCGCCGCGCGGATTATTCGACGCGTTGAAGCGCGAGCTGCATGACCAAGGCATTGAATTGCGGCTGGCCCGTTCGGCGCAGGGTCAGGTTAATATTTGTAGCGCTCTCACTTGATCCGCCGGTGGCACATTTTCCTTTGAGCCGCACGACGATGTCGCTCAAGTCCTATGTGCCGGGAACGAATACGAGCTTTCTGCGGTGGCCAACAACACCGTCGCAGCACTCAACTTCTATCCCAGCATCGCCGAGGAAGGTGGCAATCTGCGGCTCTGGAGCCATAAGCCGACAGTCGCGGACCGAGAGTCGCAGGGTGTGGAGACCACGGGCGTATCCCTACTCGGCAGCTTATCTCGATGCTGTTCCTTGTCGCGACTTCCAGCTCAAGGCCGGGGATATCGCCCTAATTCATTCACAGCGCCAGTCAATCAGGAAAGCGGCGCGTGCTGTTGAACAGCTTTTTCAGGTTGCGCGGCCGGATCTTGTTCTCTGGTGGACCTATGCTGATTTGATAAGCGAAGCGGACCCGCCCCATTGGGCGGAAATACCCGCAATCGACGCATACTGAACGGTTTGTCGAGTCTGCGACACAGGGGCTGTTCGGCCAGCTTCCTGCGGACCTTAGCCAATAGATTGATAAATCGGAACAAAATCTTTGGTGCCAAGCTGGTACGAATTTTGAAGGTCCCTCGTCAGGTGCCGGTGGGAGCTCCGACCCGATGGCATATTCAAGTCTGCGTCTGACAGGCGCATTTGCGATGCTGGCCTGCCGACGGCGGCGTATAGAGCCACAGGGCTCATACGGCCGTCTGCTTGCGACAACGCAAGGAAGGGGAAACGATGGGACTCCCGCGGATTGGGGTCGAGTTAGGCCGATTTCTCGACGAGACTGATGGTATAGCTCAATCCAAACAGTTGTTCGACCTGTTGTCTGCTTTTGCGTTGAATTTTGATTGCCCCTGGATCGCCTACGGTCCTCTTGCACCCGACCAAAAGGTTTTGAAGCCGGCCCAACCAGATTCGGCGGTCATGTTGAATTACCCTGACGAATGGAAAGAACGCTACTTCAAAATGGGTTATGACAAAATAGACCCGATCATCAAGAAAAGTCGAAACAGGGTAGGCGCCATTCAATGGAGCGAGGTGTATAAAGATGCAAGCACGACTGAAAATGAACGGCGCGTTTTAGACGAAGCCGCGACGTTCGGCTTAAAGTCAGGCGTTACTGTTCCATTGCACGGCCCCGCCGGCAGCTTTACCATCATGAGCTTTGCTCAACCTTGGGACCGCGAATTCCAAAATAGAACAATTACATACTTGCAACTAGCCGCGCTACATTTCCATGTAAGGGTTACGAAGTTCGGCAATTCGAACGCATTTAATCAAGTTAATAACTTATCTTTTAGAGAGAAAGAGTGCATTCTGTGGACAGCGAGAGGTAAATCGTCATGGGAAATGGGCAAGATTTTAGGAATATCAGTGAACACGGTAAATTTCCATTTAAAAAACGCGATGCGGAAGCTGGATACCGCCAGCAGAACTGTCGCTGCCATTAAAGCAACAAACCTTGGAATTATCGAAGCATGAAAAGTGTGTGATATTAGTGCCTTTTCTGATTGGAGTCGCTGTGGTCGAGGTGCTCCTGCACTATTCTCCGTCCGTTCCGTGGTCACTCGCTTCTCTTTGCGGTCGGCGCTCTGGCCGCCGCATGATGGGGTCAGGAGAGCGAGGCGTCTCAATCGATTTCCACGACCTTGCCGAGTTTGGCCGGCAGGTTCGGGACTCTTAACGAGATCGCCTCGCCCATCGTTCCGCGGAAGATCCGGGCATCGCCCGGTCGGGCGAAAGCTCTGCTTTTTGCTCCTTCGGTGCTCGTCGCGGCTTAGGCCGCCAGCGCGGCAGGCCAATTTCCGAAGCGGAACTCGGTCGCGTCAGTCCATGTGCGGTGCAGGACGACGGCGAACTTGCGGGCTACCGCCACGCGGGCCCGCGCCATGCCGCAGCGTTGGCGATATTCATGCCCCCAGCCGCGCAAGCTCGACCATTTCTGCGAATGCGCTGCCTCGTGGAGGGCGGTGCGGGCGAGTTCGTCGCGGCAGCGGCTAACCTTGCCCTGGATCTCGGTCTCGCCGGACTGGTAGCGCGCCGGCGTCAGCCCCAGATGCGCCCCCACCGCCCGCGAGGAGCCGAACCGCTCCGGCCGGTCGATGGTGGCGCGGAAGGCGAGCGCCGTGATCGGCCCGACGCCCGGTGCGCTCATCAGCCGCCGACGGACTTCCTCCTTGCGCCGGATGTCGAGAACCTTTTTGGTCAGGCGGGCGAACTCCTTCAGCATGACGCTGAGGATCGCAAGCAGCGGCTCGACCATCGTCACCACTCGGCGTGGGCGCGGGCCAGCTCGCGCACGCGATCGGCAAAGGCAGTGCGCGACGGCGTGCCGAGCTTGACGCCGGCCCCCCGCAGGATCGCCCGGACCACATTCTCGATCTGGAGGCGCGTCGCCAGCCCTATGTGCTGGCGGTGCGCTCCAACCATCATCTGCGATTCATCGCACAAAAGGGCCTTATCGAGACCGACCCGAAGACCATCGCCGATTATGCGGCCTGTTTTTCCAGTGTTGATTTCATTGCGAACTCGGCCGGTGTCATGTTTCCGAGGGCCGCGTGTGTGGTCGATGGTGGTTGTACAACACGACGAGAGAACGCCCACGGGACCGAGGAACGCAAGTTTCTTTATCCATGGCATCACTGGGCCGGGCGTTGTGTTCACGTTCATGAGGTGATCGAGAAGGCTGACCGGGAGGTTTTCCGCTGCAGTCTCTCTGGCCACGCCTCCGATCGGTGGCTGGAGGTTCCGGCCTGGATGTTTGATCGCGCGGTCTGCACCGCGTGGCGCATTGCCGCTGCCCCACATGTCGATCCCAGAACGCTTGGCGTCTTGGTGACACTGCTGCAGGACGCGACGGCCAATTCCCACACCCCATCGCAATTGGAGGTTTCGGGCGCAGCATCGGATCCTCACGACGCGAATCGGGGAGAGGTCCATGCCGCGCCAGCCCACGACATATCAGTTCGATCTGTTCTCCAACCCGCACGATGCGGAGACCGCGCAGATGCCACCATGGCAGGCGCTGCCGGAAGAGACGCGCCTGACGCTGACAAAGCTGATGGTGCGCCTGATCCTCGACCACGTCGACGGCGAGCGCGCCGTTCCACGGGAGGAGGCACGCCATGATGCATGAGAAGATCCGGCCCCACCATCTGGAGCGAAAGGCGATCCTTTATGTGCGGCAGTCCTCGGCCCATCAGGTTCTGCACAATCGTGAGAGCAGCGCCCTGCAGTATGCGATGCGCGATCGCCTGGTCGCGCTCGGCTGGTCTTGCATCGAGACGGTCGATGACGATCTCGGCCGCTCTGCTGCTGGCGGTGTCGCGCGAGCGGGCTTCGATCGGATGGTCGCAGCAGTCTGTCTCGGCAAGGTTGGGGCGGTTGCGGCGCGGGAGGTATCGCGCTTCGCCCGCAACAGCCGCGACTGGCAGCAGCTCATCGAGATGTGCCGCGTCGTCGATACCGTGCTGATCGACCAGGAGACGGTCTACGCACCGCGCCAGGGCAATGACCGGCTGCTGCTGGGATTGAAGGGCAGTCTCAACGAGTATGAGCTCGATCTTCTGCGTCAGCGCTCCTTGTCGGCCCGCTATGAGAAGGCCCGGCGCGGTGAACTCGTCGTCGCTTCCCCGGTCGGCTTCGTGAAGGTCGGCGACCGGCTGGAGAAGGATCCCGACCGTCGCATGCAGGAGGCCATCACCCTTGTGTTTGACAAGGTGGCGGAACTCGGCAGTGCCCGCCAGGCCCTGCTCTGGTTCCTCGAACATGGGCTGGATTTGCCTGCCAAGCGCAACAATGGCGATGTGGTCTGGCGCAGGCCAAGCTATGCGACCATCCACCGAATGATCGAGAACCCGATCTACGGCGGCGCCTACGCCTATGGTAAGACTCGTGCTGCGTCGGGATATGATGCAACAGCCATTCGTTCGCGCAGCCGCCGTAAGGCGCGTGATGAATGGCTGGCGCTGATCCCGGGTGCACACGAAGGCTACGTCAGCTGGGAAAGGGCGGAAGCGATCCGCAAGATGGTGAGCGACAACGTGCCCACGAGCCGGCATCACGGGGCGCCCAAGCATGGCGACGCTCTGCTCGCCGGCCTTGTCCGCTGCCGGCGCTGCGGCCGCAAGCTGACGGTCCGCTACACGGGAACCAAGCACAACATTCCGCGCTATTCCTGCTGGCGTGGTCTGCTTGACAATGGCGAGCCGCGTTGCATCGCCTTCGGTGGACTACGCGTCGACGACGCCATCGAGGAAGCTCTTCTGCGGGTTGTCGAGCCGGCAGCGATAGCCGCGGCCGTCGAGGCCGAAGCGCAAGCGGCCAGTCGCCGCGATCAGGTCCGCGATGCTCTGATGCGCGATCGCGAGGCGGCACGCTACAACGCCGATCGGGCGTTCCGGCAATACGACGCCATCGATCCGCAGAACCGGCTGGTCGCGGCGGAACTGGAGTTGCGATGGAACCGGGCGCTTACGCGTGTCGGCGAGATCGAGAGCAGGATTGCCGCGCATGATGCCTCGACATCGGAGCCATCACTTCTGTCGCCAATACACGTCACCGCGCTCGCCGCCGATCTCAAGGCTGTATGGGCGGCGCCGACGACGGATGCAAGGCTCAAGAAGCGCATCGTTCGCACCGTCATCCGGGAGGTGGTCGCCGATATCGATGACGAAGCGTCAGAGATCGTTCTTCTGATCCATTGGGTTGGCGGCGTCCATACTGAACTGCGCCTGCCGAAGCGGCGCCGTGGACAGCGCAACAGCACGTCCGGCGATATCATCGCGGCCGTCCGCCAACTGGTGCTCATCGCCAATGATGATCTGATTGCTGGCATCCTCAACCGCAATGGACTGGTGACCGGCCACGGCAATCGATGGACACGCGAACGGGTCACCGCGCACAGGTCGCATCATAAGATCCCTGTCTTCCGGCCAGCGGCGGACGGCAAAGAGCCATGGCTTAACCTGAACAAGGCGGCGCGCCTTCTCGGCGTTGCACCGAAGACCCTCAGGCTCGCCGCCGAGGCGGGCGAGATCGAAGGCGTTCATCCTCTGCCGGATGGTCCATGGGTCTTCAGCCGATCAACGCTTGGCGAACCTGCGGCACAGCGCATCGTTCATCGCGCGCGGCAAAACCCAAAATACCCCACGGGATCGCATCCAGATCAGCAAAACCTATTCACTTCAACGACATAGACAGATGGGTGTTATGAAACAGGATTGTAATCCTCCTTCCATGAGGTGATCGCGCTGCGGGCCGCGGGCAACGTCGAGAATAGTGTGTCATCTAGGCATTCGTCCCTGAAGCGCCCGTTGAAGCTTTCTACGAAGGCATTTTGCATAGGCTTTCCGGGCGCGATGTAGTGCCATTCCACGCGGGTCTGCTGGCACGAGCGCAGGACTGCCATCGAGGTCAGCTCCGTGCCGTAGCACCTACGGAAGATTGAGCGGAGGCAGCTGACACAGCGGTGCGCCCAGCTTTTCACTGCAAGCGCGCACCGCTGAAGGCGGCCATGGCCAGTGTTCTCTAGAACGTGAGCGTTCACAACCCATTCGGAGAGACCGACGATGACCAGCGCAAATATTATACCCGCCGGTGCGGTGTTGGTAGCCGTCGACATTGCCAACATTCGCAATGAAGTTCTGATCGAAGACTCAAGCCATAAACGTCGCCGCCGGCTGCAGGTCCTCAACAATCGTTCGGATCATGATCGGCTGATGGAAGTTCTGCAGACGTATTGCCGACCGGTGGTCTGCGGCGTTGAGGCGACGGGCAATTATCACCGACCCACCGCATGTCGCCTTGGTTTTGAGGTTCGGCTGGTATCATCGCTAGCGCTCGCGCAGACGCGAGAAGCATTGCACAATAGCTGGGACAAGAACGATCCTAAGGATGCGCAGCTGATCCTGCACATGCTGAGAATCCAAGCGACCCAGCTCTATCATGATCCGCTCCGCGCCGGTATCAACGATGTGCAGGAACTGTCGAGACGCATGAGGCGATAGCTAGGGCCAAGACCGAGATCCAGCATCGCATCCTGACGCATTACCTGCCGCTGTATTTTCCCGAGATCGATCGCTTATGGGGGAAACAGCCGCAGCGATTGGTTCTTCGCTCTCCTCGACGCTTTTCCGACGCCGGCAAGCGCTACGGTGCTGACGAAGGAGGAGTTTGTGACAGCAGCTTGGGATGTCGTCAGCCGCAAAGTCAGCAAGACGCAGATTCTGATGGATATTTACGAGACGGCACGCACATCGATCGGGGACTACCGCTACCGCTTGATGCCCTGCCATTCGCATGTTCCCGATGGTCATTGCCGAAGCACGCAGTCTGATCGGGCAACGCAATGAGATCGAAACGCAGGCCGACGAACTGCTGCGGCACAGTCAGGATTACCAGCTCCTGCGACAGATACCCGGCATGGGGCCGATCAACGCGTTGACGATCATTGCCGAGGCCGGAGATCTCCGCCGCTTTCACCATCACCGTCAGTTTCTCAAATTCTGCGGACTGGATCTGTCGACACAGCAGTCCGGCCAATATCGAGGCCAGCCCCGTCTTTTCAAGTTCGGCAATGCTCGTTTGCGCCTCACCCTGTGGGTCGCCGGGCAAGTCGCCATCCGACAGCGTGAGAACGGATTCCGGCACAAGTTCGAACGCTACATCGCGAGAGATCGCGATAATCCAGATCTGCGCCGCAAGGCGATGACCGCAATTACCGCCAAGATGGCGCGCGTCGTACACGCCGTCATTAAGAGCGGTTCCGTCTACCGGCCCTTTGTTGAAGGGCGGGTGCCAGGTGGAAGAACCTCTGTCAGCTAGGGCCGTAAGGGCATCGCTTTCGATGACCCTGTAGATAATGCTTGGGTCTTCTACCTGGATCAGAAGCTCGTGTTGAGGACGGTGAGGGCCGCCATCGTGCGTACCCTGTGTTTGCTATGGACGAGACCTTTTCCTTTGCCGGTGGAAGCCGCCTGGTTCGACTATGCAACTTGACGAGCGTCATGCGGCGAGAGCATGCTGGCGAACAGAGAGACTTTGACCGTCTGCCCCATTTCCTTCCACTCTTAGGACGTTGTCGGAGACGATCGTGTCCGGCCCGGCGCGCCAGCCGGATGATGGCATCCAGCTCGCGCACGACGTGCAGGCCCGACAGCGAGGTGTCGGCGATCAGGGCCAGGCACTCCCGGGTTAAGTCGTCGACCACGGCGAGCACCCGAATGTCGGTGAAGGTGTCGGAGACGAAGTCGAGGCTCCACCTTGCGTCGGCGCGATCGGGCACGAGCATCGGCCTGCGTGTGCCCAGCGCCCGCTTGCAGCGGCGCGCCGGCGCACCTGCAACTTCTCCTCCCGGTATAGGCGCCGCAGCTTCTTCTGGTTCATCACGATGCCCTGCCGCTCCACCATGATGTGGATCCTGCGATACCCGAACCGCCGTCGCTCCGCTGCCACAGCCTTTATCGCCTCACTCAACGGAGCGTCGTCCGGACGGATGCTGTGGTGTAGCGCACCCTCGAACGGTCGATGCTCAGAGCCTGGCACGCCCGACGCTGGTCCATGCGCCTCGCAGGCATGAGCCACCGCCTTCCGCTTCGCATCGGGCGTCACCATTAATGGGATGGTCCGCCCCGTCCTCCTCGCTCATCATGCGGAGGTCAGATCAATGGAGGAAAGTAGCATGGCGCATCGTAATTTGCCGTGACCCGCGGCTGTCTATGGAATCGATATTGGCAAGAACATTTTCCACGTCATTGGCCTGAGCTGCGACGGCACGCCTGTTAAGAAAGCCCGCTTTCGGCGAGAGACCCTTCTGCAGTTCTTTACACGCGCAGATCCGAGCATAGTCGGCGTGGAATCCTGCGCAGGTTCACAGTGGCTCGCCCGGAAATACAGGCACTTGGTCACACAGTGCGCTTGATCCCCGCGCAATTCGTGAAGCCGTACGTGAGGTCGAACAAGAACGATATCATCGACGCTGAGGCGATCGCGGAGGTACGACACGGCCGACAATGCGCTTCATCACCGTGAAGGAAAACTGATCAGGTTGATCTTCAAGCGCTGCACAGGATTCCTGACCAGATGATCGGCTCGAGGACGCGCTTGATCAACCAGATGCGGGCTTTCTGCCTCGAATACGGCGTCCCTTTGCGTCAAGGCTGCCGCACGCCTTGAATGACGAGGAGAACGATTTGTCGCCGGCAATGCGCCGGCTGCTCGGCGATTTAAACGCCGATCTCTCTCGCCTTGAAGAGCGTATCCGCCAGGTGACGAAGGAGATCGAACCGATAGCCGATCGAGAGGACGTCGCACGCCGACCGATGACAATCGCTGGTATCGGCGGATTAGGTGCGACTGCATTGCTCGCCGCTATCGGCAACGGGCAGCAGTTCCGCACAGCCCGCGATCTAGCGGCATGGCTGGGCTTGGTGCCAATACTCGACTGGAGGAAAACAGACGTTGCTGGCCATCAGCAAACGCGGCAACCGCTATGTGAGAAAGCCCCTGGTGCAAGCGCGATCCTGCTTTCGCCATCTGGACCGAACGCGCGATCGCTTGGGAAGCTGGCTCAACGGTTTTCAGTCTCGCATGCATCCGAACAAAGCCATCGTCGCACTTGCCGCCAAGATGGCACGCATTGTCTGGGTGGTTTTAAACAAGCCGGGTGCACTCTACGAACGCAGAGATCCTGCGTTCGCCTGACGCTTGCGGCTCGATTGCAAGGCTCGGGATCGTGACGACGAAACAGTGGATCAGCATGCCGTAAGGCCTGTGCAAAAAAGCGGGCTTCGTGCCCGAACCATTTATTGGGAACGGCATGACATGGCCTGGCTGCAACAGCAGTCCACTCGCGAGAGGCCGGATACATTTATGCAACTGAAATCGTCATTCGTGATGTCGCGACGCCTTGCACGGACGGGGCGGACCATACACTTTTTTGCTGCGACATCCTTCAGGATCGCGTTGTCGAGCATCTGCTCGGCCAGCAGCTTCTTCAGCCGGGCGTTCTCGTCCTCCAAAGCCTTCAGGCGACGGGCGTCGGATACGTCCATTCCGCCGAACTTGGCCTTGAACTTGTAGAAGGTCGCAGCCGAAATACCGTGCTTGCGGCATACGTCCGCCGGCCTCCTGCTTCTTCAGCATCCCGATTATCTGTTCTTCCGTGAACCGTGAGGGTCGCATCGTCCGTCTCCATGATCGACGGACTCTACCCAAATCCGGACGAAGTTCAGGGTCTCAGGTCAGAGGCAACACGACATCCATGAGGCCTAGGCGAACATTCGGGCCATTGGCGCTGTCTCTACCCGGCCATCGATAAGCGACACACGCCCTGTCGGTTTGTCACACCTGCAACATAGTGGCGTGGGCCGAATTTCGCACCGCACTCTGGCTTAAACATCTGGTCTTAATATCAAAAAAGCTTTGTCCAAGGCTCTTTCTGCGAAGTTGGCACAATTTTTGAAGCGTTGATGGCGTGTCAACAAGCTCTGCAAATATAGGCGGATCCGCGTCGTTATAGCTTCAGCGATACCGGGCGCGCCGACGACGGCGGCGGAGCAGCAGGTAGTGAACATGTGGCCATTGAGAACAAGCTGCCTCAGGTGATCGGTGGCCTGAACCTTTAAAAATAGGAATTTTGGATGATCGACGTCTTCCCGCGACATAATTCCCCATCCGGGCCACTCGGGCAACGAAAACCACTCGGAGTGGTCGGCGGAATGGGAAGCTTGGCAACTGCAAAATTCTTGGAGGTTCTGGCTCGAAAAAGCCGAGTTGAAAGAGACCAAGATCACATCCCATTTGTTGCTCTGTCGCTTCCTAGCATCTCGGATCGTTCGCAAGCAATTTCAATCGGAAGTGACGCGCCCTTGCGGCAAATTTTGGAACGCGCGTATTGGTTAGAGAAAGCTGGATGCGGAGCAATCGCCATCCCCTGCAATACTGCTCATCTCTGGGTGTCAGAAATCGAACAAGCGCTCTCAGTAAAATTGATCAACATGGTTGAGATAACAAGACAAGTGATACACGACTTACGTGGCAGCGAAAAACACAATATTCGTTCAATTGCGCTGGGGACAAGCGCATCTATGCACCAGCCCCTTTACGTTCGACCAAGCGAAAACGGGTTCGGCAACGACTTTTGCCACGCCCTCAAAGACATTCAAAGAGAGACCGTAAAAATTATTTCCGACGTCAAGTCAGGTAAAATCAAAGATGCACGAACCCACCTAGCGCAAGTTGTCAAATCCGTAAGATCTTTTGACCCCGATATAATTATTCTGGCCTGCAGCGAATTGTCCGCGATATCCGGGGACTTGGTAGACGATAATGACATTATTGACCCTATTAACATTCTTGCTGATGCTTGTGTCGAGTGGTGGACGACAGAAGGCCAATCACTCTCCAAATATCGGCCGACCTCATAAGGTATAAAACGATGACCGCAGTAGTACTAGGAAACGTCGGGTCCGATGCAATGGCTCCATCAGTTCACCTGTTGTCGGACAGCTGTTTGCAAGCATATGCGGCTACAGCCAAACGAATGATCTGGTTTGCGACGAACAACGACGTAATTATTACACCGACGACAGTAACGCGCCCATTCTTAGACTATGTTAATGAACTAAAAGGTGGAAGCAACATTGTGTCGCTAACGACTTCCTCAATACATACGAAGCGTCCTTTACCGATCTCGAAAAAAGACATCGAGGCTGGCAGTCTTTTGTCCAAGTCCCTGAGCTTGTTGGCTTCGGACCGCGTTTCGTGTCTGGAGCCGTATATCGCCGACGAAATATCTATTTGCATTGCAAAATTTTTGGGGGATGTTCCCGTAGCGTTTTCAAATCAGACCTTACGGGTAAATCCAGAAGCAACTCGTCGTTTTAACGACAAGGCAAAATTTCGTGAGTATGCGCCCGATCTCGGCGTACCGATTGCAAGTGGCAGTGTCTGTTTAGACACCCAGGAAGTGGTGGATGCTGCGTGTAGAGCCCTTACAGTTTCCGATAAGGTTATTCTGAAGGTGGCTCGTCATTCAGGTGGTAGTGGCAACTTCGTCATGTCGAAGAGTATCGAAAGATCGTTCCAGGGCGCGACGCGCGCGGTATGTATTCGCGAGGCTGATGTCAGCTCTATACGCGCGGTGGTTCAAGAAATAGGATTGATTGCGACGGAGAAAGAGCCTGTGATCGTTGAGGAATATAGCGAAAACGAGTCTTCGGTAGGCATACATTTCGACATTAGAAGAGGCAGAGTAGCACTTGTAGGCGTTGCGTCAATCCTGTTCAATCCAGGATACGGAGGCGCATATTGGGATAAATCGCTTGTTGAACAACTGCCAAAAGACGTTCTGGCTTGGTGCCAAAATCTTGCCAATTATGCCCGTGAAGCCGGGTATTGTGGACCGCTCAGCGTCGATATCGTTAAGGCCAAAGATGTCGGTTTCTTTGCATGTGAAGTAAACGGGCGACACGGAGGTTTCTCTTCGGTCAAGGCCGTATTAAATTCTCTAGGATTAGAACCAGATATCAAAGCCGGAGAGCGCGTTGTCTTATCGCGAAACTCTATCCCTATTGACATTCCGTTTCCAGATCTTGTTGACGTGCTTGAAAAAAAACAACTGCACTACAATTCTTCTGTCAAACGTGGAGCAGTTGTGATGGTGGAGGGCTATGGAGATAACGGTCCGTTTGACTTCGTGATCGTCGGAAGCGATCTGAGAGATGTTCAAGGCATAGAATGCGACCTCATTGATTTGGCCGAGAGAGGATATTGAATACCATTTTTCGTCGTGAATTATTAGGGTGGTAATAATGAGTGATATTACAAAGGCGGTGGATGTCGAAGTTGGCAACCTTGTGCGGTTGGAGGAGCATCGGCAGTTATCCCAGATAAGCTTGGTCGCCTCTGAAAATTATTCCTCTCCTGCGATCAAGGCGTTTGAAGGAAGTATATTTGCCGACAAGAATGCGGAGGGTTACCCGGGTAAGCGGTGTGTCTCTGGTTGCGAATACGCTGACCAACTAGAAAATTTAGCCGTCGAGAGGGCAAAAACTGCTTTCGGATGCGAACACGCGAATGTTCAGGCCATGAGTGCTACCATTGCCAATTTCGCGATAATGAATGAGCTTTTTCAGCCACCCGACGGACTGATGGCAATGCGGCTTCAGGACGGCGGTCACTTAAGCCACGGCGCCCCCTTCCATGCAAGCGGCCAAAATTTTCGATGGTGTTTCTACGGAGTTTCAAAGGCCGATGAGCAACTGGATTATGATGAAGTGCGATCAGTTGCGCTGGAAAATCGACCTGCAGCAATCATCTGCGGAGGTTCGTCGTATCCGAGATTGATTGAGTATGAGAAAATGAATCAGATCGCACGAGAGGTTGACGCACTTCTTTGGGTGGATTTATCACATACCGCAGGTCTTGTGGCGGGACGCGCAACCCCCTCTCCTTTCCCTCACGCCGACATAGTGACCACTTCCACACACAAAACCCTGCGAGGACCACGTGGCGGTGGATTGGTATTGTGTAAAAGTGGTTTAGCTAAACAAATAGATAGAGCAATATTTCCAGGCTTGCAGGGCGCGCCCAAAATGGACTTGATTGCGGCGCGAGCGGCGTTACTTTCAGAAGTAACGACTGTTCGGTTTCAGGAGTATGCAAAAGATGTGTTGAGAAATGCGAAGGCGCTGGAGCGAGGCCTGCTCTATGCAGGGGCTACGCTTGTTTCCGGCGGTACTTCCTCGCATCTACTGCTTCTTAATTTGTTGAGGTGTCGCACGACCGGTAATGAAGTTGAAAGCTCGTTGCTAGAAGCTCAAGTCGTCGCGAATAAAAATCCAATCCCCTTTGACACGCTTCCGCCATCTAAGGCAGGCGGGCTGAGAATCGGTAGTGCTGCACTGACAACACGAGGGTTTGATGAACAGCAATTTTTTGAGCTTGGGGTAATGATTGGAACGGTCGTTACGTCTGCATGTAATCATGAGAGAGTGGCGGACCTGAGATCCTTTGTAAAGGAAAGCACGCAGGGACTTCCTTTGTTTAATCAGAAGTGGGTCGGGTAGTTGGCGTAAAACCGTCGAATACAATCGGATGGCATAACGCAGCCCTCCGCCAATACCCGTGCCTCGATTTGACACTTGGCTTTAGTTTAGGGAGCTGGATTGGAAGGAGAAGAGAAAGTGAATTTGCATGCTATCGGGTGGGTCCGCTCAAGGTGCCTCGGTGCCTTACATCTGGCATTCGGCAGGCTGGACCGAGGCCGGGATACACTGCTCGGTCGCAAAATTCGTTGTCGATGCCGAGCAAGGCGCCATGGCCTACCGAATGGCAGAGGGTCCCAAATGGGACGACTTCGATCAGGCACTTTCTGCGATACCGGATGTAGGCCCGGGCGGACACTAACTGGGCCATCCGCATACGCAGGAGAATTTCCAGCCCGCGTGCTTCATGCCCGAGCTCTTCGACAACAACTCGATCGGGCAATGGCAGGCAGAGGGCGGCGGCCTGGACACCACGAAACGCGCGCTGAAATACGCCCCTTTTGTCGGAATACCAGGAACCGAAGCTCGATGAGGCAAAGACGAGGCCCTACGCGACTACATCGCACGGCGTGAGCGGGAAATTCCGGCGGCCGATGAACTCAATCAGAGCTACTGATTTGCTCCCGGATCCGACCGCCAGCACGGCCGGCACTCCCATGTTGCGGCCCGGACTTGACACGCGAGCGGGCGGTCTAGCGGACCACCGCACTTGATATGAAACGAGGAAACGAGATGAAGATGGAAACAGTGCTTCTTACCGGTCATAGCGGCTTCGAGAAGCTCGAATATCGCACTGACGTGCCCGTCCGACGCCACGCCGCGGCGAGGTCCTGATCCGGGTCGGAGCTGCCGGTATCAACAACACCAACATCAACACGCGTTCAGGCTGGTACTCCAAGAGCGCGGCCGCCGAAACGAACACGGGCGCCGCAGACGGGTTCGCCGCGGCCGAAGGCGGCGATGCCAGTTGGTCGGGAACGCCGCTGGCGTTTCCCCGGAACCAGGGAGCGGACGTGTGCGGCCGCATTGTTGCGGTCAGCGACGACGTCGACCCGTCGAGGATCCGCTAGCGCGTGCTCGTTCGCAACATGCTGCCTTTGGCAGCGGGCAGTCTATTACTCTTTACGCGCAGCGAGCCATTGAGTTTCGATCTTCATCGTCGACCGCCATTATCGCCGGCGCTGTTGCCACTCAACGGGGTAAGTCGACACAGCACAGGTCCGCACTGGTTGGAATTCAAGAGGTCGTAGTAATCGAAGCCGAGCTCATACAAGCCCTTCGCGTCTGCTTTGGGAATTTCGGCAATTCCTCCATACTCGATTTGCGAGTATTGTTGATAAATGAGGACGGCTACGCATCAAGAACCAGAAAGCTTGTCTTGGCTCGTGAGACGCAGGGGCAAATCTGGTCATTGGCAGCCTTTTCTCGAGCTGAGAGAAACACGTCGCGATGATCGGGTTCGCCCTGCAGAACACCGGTTGCGCAGGAACCGCAAACACCCTGACGGCATGAAGAGGGTATTTTGACGCCCTGCTTCTCGAGCACTTCGAGAATACTACAGTCGGCGGGTATAAAGAAGTTTCCCCCTGAGCGGGCCAAGCGAACCTCGAAACTCGATTGTGGGCCGACCGATGCCGCCGGATCGGCGGAGAAGCGCTCTATATGGACAGCCGCCTCCTGCCAGCTCGCCTGTGCTGTCGCCTTGGCCAAATCCATAAACCCCTCCGGTCCGCATAGATAGAGATGGCCATCGGCGGGCGGGGCCGCGAGCAGCTGGACGAGGCGGTCCTTTATAGCGGCCCGCTCCAGCCCAAAATGGAAATGTACCTGACGGGAATAGGGTGCCTTGGACAGTTCGTGGCGAAACGGCGCCTGTTCGGACGACCGGGCAAAGTAATGGAGTTCAAAACTTCTCCCTATCTGTGCGAGGCGGTCGGCCATCGATAAGATCGGTGTGATTCCGATTCCTCCCGCTATAAGAAGCGTATGAGCCGCCGCCTCGTTCAGGGGGAAGTTGTTGCGCGGCCGGCCTATTTCCAGCTCGTCGCCTGCCGACAACGCTTCATGCATGAATCGAGATCCACCGCGGGAGGCCCCCTCGAGCTTCACCGCAATTCGGTAATTGGAAGCATCGTGGGGATCGGTGAATATGGAATACGTCCGCGACAGACCAGGTTTCATGTGAACTTCGACATGAGAACCCGGAGCGAAGGGTGGCAGCGTCAACCCACACGCCGGACTGAGCACGAACGAGCGTACATTAACTGCCTCCTCGCTTACGGCAGCGACGCGAACGGTGAGTGTGGTGGGAAGGGAGGCGGTTTTTCGAGCGCCGCCGAACGCGCGTGACCAAATACTCATATCTAAATGCTCACTTACCACTGAGCCGTTTGCGCATTTGCTCGGTGGACTCGGCTGTACCGTCATGGAACGAACCAAACCACTTGTCCCACGGAACGTTCTCTGAGCCGTAATTGCATTCGAAAAAGCGATGATGGAGCTGATGGTAAAAACTTCCTAGCGCCATCTGCCTCTTGTCGCGAGCGAGAAGCTCCTCGAAGCCCGAATGCGAGGCGAGCGGATTCAATACCTGTAAATGCATGTGGAACAGCATCAGAATTGGGTTGGACGGTACCACCACGTGAATGAGACACGAGGACAGGTACAGGACATGCTCTATGGGGTGCATGGAGAACCCCGACCACGGCCCGGTCGTGATATTGCGATGATGGACCGAATGGACAGTTCGGTAGAGCGGTCCCCAATGCAGAAAGCGATGGGCCCAATAAAAGTGGAATGAAAGCCAGAATGGGGTCAACAGGAAAAGAGCCACACCCAAAATTGGGTTTTGGGAAAAATTCAGCTGCGGGATGTAGCCATTGCTGAGCGCCCAGAAATACAGAACCTCGTAGGCGGTCCAGGTCGTAACACCGCTCGCAAGCGACCAGAACATATTGTCCCAGACCTGGTTGCTCAACGCGAACAACTTCTTGTTCTTGGCAAATTCCTGCGCGATGAATTTGCGCTTCTTGCCCTGCACCTTGTAGGTGTGAAGATAAAGGTGCAGTCCGCCGGCGATGATCGTGATCAGCGCAAAGTTGCGCAGATAGATCTGGGCGATCCACCGGAACTCGAAAGTGGCGCAGCGCTCGAGAGCGGGTTGCAGGTAGTTTGCGGTGAGAATGGCGGTGCCCAGGGTGACCGTCGTCATCGACAGTTCGAACCAGGACTTCGCAAGCCACCTGAACATTGCGGTAGGCCGCAGGGGCCATTCGAACAACGGCGAGTTCGGAATCGGCAACTTGGGATGCCAATTCCATTCCTCGTTCATTGGAGCGTCGTCGATAGGCAAATTGGAAGGATCGCGATCCATGACCGTTGCCTTTCCAGAGGAACTGTCTTCTCGGTTTGACATGTCTTTCCACCCAAACTGCTCTCCCAAAGGACGCCGGGCGCGCTGATGGCGTTCGGTATCTGAAGCAAAGGAATGGTCGCACGCAGGCGCAGACCTGTCCAATTTATTCTTACTTTATTGGAATTTTTATTCCGATATTCGAGAAAGGTCTTGTATCGCCGAGCGCCCGACCCTACGGGAAAACACCGATGCCTATTAAACCCACCTAGACCATCAGATGGACACGATCTTACAGGGGGCCAGAGTGATCCGGCCCGCCTCAAAATGTCACTGCAGGATACCGTTTTTCTTTGCCGTCCAAGTCGCCAAGTAGTCCATGAGTGCCGGCGAAAGACAATCATAAGGATCGAGCCCACATCCTTCAGTTTCGCGCGGATGCCATCCATCTCCGAGGGATCGACGCCCGGCTTCAATCACCGAAGACACGAAAGCGGCAAAGCCGGGCTGCGGCCAGTTGCCGTTGTCGAACAGCTCCGGGTGGATGAAGGACAGGCCCTTGAAGGCATGGTCCCGTTCTACCGGACCGTACATATGCGTGCCGCATTCTTTGCATGCGTGGCGTTGGATGAGTGCAGAAGGATCGACGACAGCGAGCTTGTCGCCGTTTTCGGCGACCGAAACGCTTTCGCTTGGCGCCACGGCCACGACGGAGAAGGCCGCGCCATCTGGCTTCCAGCACTTTGTGCAGCCGCAGGCATGGTTGTGGGCGATCCCGGTCGAGACCTTCACCTTAACAGGTCGATCTGTGCATTTGCAGGCAAGAATGCCGCCTGCATGATTGCTGTCGCCCTTGTGAAGCCCGTTCTGGATCAAAGGATGAAGAAGTCGAACGCTCATGGTTTTCTCCTGGGTTTCCCCGCGACATGCGGGTTCTTATCAGCGATCAATAGACGATCACTGAACGGATCGACTTGCCTTCGTGCATCAAGTCGAATGCCGTGTTGATCTCATCAAGCGGCAACTTGTGCGTGATCAGGTCATCGATGTTGATTTTGCCTTCCATGTACCAGTCGACAATTTTGGGAACGTCGGTGCGGCCGCGTGCTCCGCCAAAGGCTGTGCCTTTCCAGACGCGGCCGGTGACGAGGTTGGAATGGACGTGTGGAGATTTCCTTGCCAGCCTCGGCTACCCCGATGATGATGGACTCGCCCCATCCACGATGGCAGCATTCGAGCGCCTGGCGCATGACATTGACGTTGCCGGTGGCGTCGAACGAATAGTCCGCTCCCCCGTCCGTCAGATCTTGAATGGCCTGCACGACCTTGTCATTTCCCACTTCGTTGGGATTGATGAAGTCGGTCATCCCGAACCTGCGAGCCATTTCGACCTTGGCCGGGTTCAGATCGACGCCAATGATCTTTTCGGCGCGCACCATTCGCGCGCCTTGAATGACGTTGAGGCCGATTCCGCCGAGGCCGAAGACGACGACATTTGAACCGGGGCGAACCTTGGCGGTATAGATCACCGCTCCGATGCCCGTTGTCACGCCGCAACCGATGTAGCAAATTTTGTCAAAGGGGGCGTCCTCGCGGACTTTGGCGAGCGCGATTTCGGGCAGGACAGTAAAGTTAGCGAACGTCGAGCAGCCCATGTAGTGGAAGATCTCCCCGCTATCGCAGGAAAAGCGTCTCGTCCTGTCGGGCATCACACCCAGCCCCTGTGTCGATCGGATGGAGGTGCAGAGATTGGAACGCTGCGACAGGCAGGTTTTGCATTGGCGGCATTCCGGAGTGTAGAGCGGAATGACATGATCGCCTGGCCTCAACGTCGTGACGCCGGCTCGTCGACCGTGAACAATCTTGACCGCTAAGCGGCAAGCTGCTTCGGCCGGTTCAGGAACGCGACGATCAAGAGCCACAAAAATTGCTTCAGCCACC
>NZ_JAMYOQ010000039.1:0-54079 GCF_040319905.1 Mesorhizobium sp. M0833
CCTCGGTTCGATCTGCGTCCCCGATGTGTGGCTTCGCCGGCTCTGTGGGGGGCCCCCGCACCTCCACCCATCCCTGCCCGTCCTCCCCCGGGGCGCGGCTGACTCCCCCCCCCCCCCCACTTCCTGTTGCCGGACTCCAGCTTAGCAAGGGCGTGAACTGCAGTCATGGACCCCACCATCAAAGTCGTGCGATGCGCTGAGCCGGGCAGGCTGGTGTTTGAGGAGCAGCAGGCACCAGGCACTCCGCCCGAAGGCTGGGCACTGGTCGATGTCGCCTTTGTCGGGATATGCGGAACCGACTACCACATTTTCGAGGGCAGGCATCCTTATCTCGCCTATCCGCGCGTCATGGGCCATGAGGTTTCGGGAACGATCGCCGCAATCAACGCGCCTGTGGACCTGTCGGTCGGAGAGCAAATCCTCGTCAATCCCTATCTTACCTGCAGAAATTGTGCCGCCTGCCGCCAGGGCAAGCCGAACTGCTGCATGTCGATCGAGGTGCTTGGCGTGCACCGTGACGGTGCCATGAGTGAGCAGATTCTCGTGCCGGCGCAGAATTTGATTCCAGCGGCCGGCCTGTCACCGGTCGAGGCTGCCGCGGTCGAGTTTCTGGCCGTTGGTGCTCACGCGGTCCGCAGATCCATGGCGGGGCCGGGCAATCGCACCTTGGTTATCGGCGCCGGGCCGATCGGCCTCGGCACCGCGCTCTTTGCGCGTATGGCGCAACTCAACGTGACCGTCATGGACGTCGATGCCCAGCGGCTCGCCTTCGCCGCAAGGCAATTGGGTTTCCTGGTGATCGACGGGTCGAAGGGATCGATCATCGAAACGATAGCCGAGCGAACTGCGGGAGCAGGTTTCGACGTCGTCTTCGACCCAACGGGAAACAGCCGTTCGATGCAGTCTGCCTTTGCCTATGTTGCCCATGGCGGTGTCATGGTGATGGTCAGCGTCGTGCCGGACGACATAACCTTCTCCGATCCAGAGTTCCACAAGCGGGAAATGATGCTGATCGGCAGTCGCAACGCCACGCGCGGGGATTTCCAGCACGTCATTGCCTCGATCCGCGCTGGGAAAATACCAATCGACCAGCTCGTCACCCACCGCACCACCCTGCGCGACAGCCCACGCGATATTGCGATCTGGGCGCAGCAGAAGCCCGGTTTGATCAAGGCCATTGTCGACGTAGCGGGATCTGGCTGACGTCAGCAACACAATCAAGATACTTCATCGCAGCCCTGGTGCTCCATTATGGGAGGGGGGTTGCTTGGTGACGCCAAGCTAAGTGTCGCGCTTGACACGGTATTCGGCGTGGTTTTCCTCAGTAAGCAATTCTCCCTGCCGAACTGGCTTGGCGTTTCACTGATTGCAGCGGGCGCAGTTCTCGTCGCATACAAAGGTTGAAGCCGCGGAGCGACGATGCTTCCGGCGCAAAACGTGTTCCCCGCAAAGTCTGCCGGCTTTTCGCACCGCTTGAGTATCCGACGTCGGTAATCTATATGATGCGTGATGTTTGATGCGCCCCAAGGAGGGCGATATGAGAACCACACTGGCGATCGATGACGATGTCCTGGTCGCGGCCAAGGCCATCGCCCAGCAGCAGGATCGCAGCCTCGGCGAGGTCATCACCGATCTCGCACGGCGCTCGCTGCGCCGGCCTCAAGCCGGCGGCGAGCGTAACGGGATTCCTCTTCTGTCGCCTCGGCCGGATGCACCTCCTGTCACGCTTGAGACGGTCAACGCCTTGCGAGACGAACTGCCTTGACGTTCCTGCTCGATGTCAATGTACTGGTCGCGCTGATCGATCCTGGCCACGTCGCCCATGACGACGCCCATGGCTGGTTCGAAGTGACCGGTAACGGCGCATGGGCTACGTGTCCCATCACCGAAAACGGCGTCCTGCGCATCGTCGGCAACCAAAGATATCCCAATTGTCCCGGCTCGCCCGCCGTCGTTGCGCAAATCGTTAGCAAGTTGCGGACTCTGCACGGGCACAGCTTCTGGCCCGACGATGTGAGCCTGGTTGGCTCTGGCGATATCGATGCAGCGAAAATCCTGACCTCGGCACAGGTCACCGATACCTACCTTCTCGCGCTCGCCAAGGCGCGTGGCGGCCAGCTTGCAAGCTTTGACCGCAAGCTGTCGACGGCGGCCGTGAAGGGCGGGAAGTCTGCACTCCACCTGATTCCCACAAGGTAGACCACCGGGGTCTTAGTGTCTGTTCCCGCAGTTGAGGTAGGCCTAGCCGCGCAGCACCATCAGGCCGTTGCGCTCAGGCGCAAACGCGCGACCGTTGCTCGAAGGCCCGATTGTCTCGATATACCGCCTCTCATCGAAAGCGGTTGTTCTTGGGCTCCAGAAAGCCCGGCTCGGATTCTACACCGCGGCCACGATCCAAGGTCGCCTCAGCGTCGTTGGCCGGCTCGCGCTTCTTTCTGTTCCGGCCGCTTTTCCGGCGCCGGCCGTTTCGATGCTGCGCTCGCCGACAGTTGGATACGTGTGGATCGTCCCGACGCGGCTTGTGTCTGGCGCGCGGCTGCCTTGTCGGCGATGGTTCAATGGGTCGGCTATACCACTCCGGCCTCGTCGAAGGGATGAGGCGGCATGCCAGGAAAATCTGGCCACAAGCATTGCAGCCACCCTTCCGCATATCGGCGCGTTATTGAATGCCAAGGCCCCTTGTGCCCTTTTTTGCGCAAACAGGATTTTCCGTGTTGCCGGCCGACCGGCGGGGCAGGCCCCTCTGGGCACAAAAAGCCTTCCTGGCCAGATGCGCAGGTTGCCAGGTCGTTGTCGGTCAAAGTTCGGCGAGAAAATCGCGGCGTCCAAGGGCAGCTCGGAATCGAGAGGGTCGAAGGCTTCGGCACGTCGAACAACATAGGCAGGTGGTCGAGCGAAGAGGTCAGTTTCCATTCGCGAGCGGCCCGAGAATTCGGACTCCCTGGCGGCGCGCGGCAAGTGCGAGCTTGCGATCGAGGGTGGCCAGCGGCAACTCGGTTTCGATTGCCAGCGCAAGATAGGCGGCGTCATAGGCGCTGAGCCCGTGCGAAGCCGCTAGCGTCAGCACCGCGCCGTCCGACCCGCCGCCCGCATCCTCCAGCGGCAATCGGCGCAGCCGTGCCATGGTGGTGGCAGCTTCGCCCGCCGCGATGCGGCCACGCCGCTCGGCAATCAGTACGACGTTCCGCGCCTCGTGCCAGAACAGGGAAGGGACAGGCGCTGTTGTTCCCGGCAATTGTCGCATCAGGGCGGCCGCCGCCTCGCTGTCTTCATCAGGAAGAATCCAGGCAGCCGCCATGGAACGGTCGACAACGAAAGGCATCAGACGATGATCGCCATCAAGCGCGGCGCCCTTCATCGCGCCAGGCCCGAATTTCGTCCTGCGTCACGGGCTTGGCGCGGGCGCGGGCAGCGCTGATCTCTTCGATCACGGCTTCGACGTCGTTGCGCCGTTGAATCCGCGACAGTTTAGCGATGGGATCGTTGCCGCGCGAAATAATCACCTCCTCGCCTGCTTCGACCCTTGAAAGCAGTTCCGAGAGATGCGTCTTGGCCTCGCCAACTTTCACCGTGATGGGCATTTCCTGTCCTTGTACGCGTCGGGGCCCTCGTGGCGAGCCGTGTTCATTACCGTTGAGCTGAGTGTGGATTGCCCGACAATCGCTGTACACGACAATAGGCGCAATGCTGACACTTGGTCAAGGCTTGGTCAAGTCACTGGCCTGGACACTGGCGACCCCTCGCACGCCGCAAGGCGGGCCCTCTCTCAACAAGGTGAAATTTGTTCGTTCTGGTGGAACGGGGCTCATGATCGTGCGGGGTTATCTGGTTTTCGCGGATGCGGAGGCTTGCAACTTGTCGCGGTCAGCGCACTCCAGTGGATCGCGAGTGGCTATCTGACCATAATTTGCGGGGCATTCATCTTTGGGCGTGTCGCGCTTGGACGCGAAGCGCCGACATTCCTCGCCGTCTCTGTTGCCGTAAGACGACGTCCTGATCACGCGATCCTGTCACCCCTCTCTCGGTAAGGGCAAGATTCCCCAGGCCCGCGGCCCATCTGGACGGTTCGGCCTTGCCCCAATTGCCCTTTCAGCTGAAACGATTAGGGCGGAACGTTGCAAGCATGGGATGCGGATTGCCTGAGGCGATTTCTTTGGCAAGCAATTCGCCGACGATCAGTCCAAGCGTGGCGCCGCTGTGGCTAAAGGCGACGTGAAGCCCGGCAACGGTCTCGACGGAGCCAAGCACTGGCTCGCCGTCGCCAGGGATGGGCTTCGGGCCAACTGCATAGGTAGCGAGTTGGAGCCGCGGATTGCCCTCGAGCACGGCGCTGGCCTCCTCGAGCAGTCCTTTGACGGTCTTGTCGTGCACGGTGTAGGTGCCGTCCCAGTTGACCACGACTTCTTCCTCCGACCACGCCGAATCCAAAACAAGTGCGCCATCCGGCGTCGGGCGCACCGCCACGCGGGGCGTATTCAGCACGGCACGGAGCTCGGTCTTGATCGGCTTGGTCTTCAAGAGAAGTGAAATCGGGGTGGCGTCGGGGACATGAACTCCGATCTTCGCAAGCATGGCGGGCGTCGCTGGCCCAACGGCAAGCACCACTGCATCCGCCTCTAACGGCATACCGTCGGCAGTGACGACGCCACACGCGCGACCATCTGTGGTATCTATCCGCACGCGTCCAGCGTTCTGAACGAGTTTGCCGCCGCGGGAGCGGAACTCATTGAGCAGCAGATCGATCAGGCAGGGCAGGTCAACCCATCCTTCGCCAGGATTGAAAATGGCACCCTGCGGGGTGATGGCGCTGGCGTTGACGCCGGGCACCACTGCACCGACTTCGGCAGGGCCGATCAGAAGCGCGTGATAGCCAATATCCTGCTCCAGCTGGCAGATGGACGCGATCTGGTTCGTCTCATCATCCGCATCCCAGGTGAGGCCTCCGTCAAAGCGAAGCCACGATCCCGTTTCCGGCCTTGTGGCGGCCAGGGTCCGATAACGGTCGATGCCTGCAAGCCTCAAGCGGTGGTAGGCAGTGTCGGTACGTCGCGCTGAGTTCAGCCAGGAAAGTGAACGGCCGGATGCGCCATTGGCGGGCGCGCCGTCGTTGACAATGGTTACATCAACGCCAAGACGAGCAAGGTGCAAGGCGGAAGAGATGCCGAAGATGCCCGCGCCGATAACAACGACATGGCGGGGCTTTGGGAATGCAGTCATAGAGAAATCCTTCTTTGCAGAAGACGGGCTGGGGGTTGTTGGATCGCTGCAGAGTGCGGCGGAACTAGTAATCGGTGAGCTTCTTCATGTAGCGCCGGCCCTCAAGCATTGGTCGGCCGCGCAAACTGGCCAGCTCGTAGGCAAAACGCCATAGACTGTCGAAGAAGACCAAGGGCACGAGATAGGGTTTGATATGTTCGTACATACCGCTGAGGTCGAGTTCCGCTCCATCGAGCACCAGGATGTTTTCCCGGCTGCCGTACTTGAAAAGGAAATCGCGGGCGCGTTCGGAAAGGCTCCGCGTTTCGTCCAAACCCAGCAAGACCACGAAGCAAGCGTCCCGGTCCACCACCTCAAATGGGCCGTGAAAGAATTCGTTGGCGTGTATGGCTTGCGAGTCGTACCACTGCATCTCCATCAACACGCAGATGGCGTACGAATAAGCCGCACCATAGCTGGCACCGCCGGCCAGTGTGTAGATCGCTTTGCGCGGCGCGAAACGGGGTGCGAAGGCCTGAAACCGGGCGGCATAGGTCCGGTGCGCACGTTCGATCGCCGGCTGAAGATGGCTCAGGCTCATCAGCAGATCGGCGGTTAGCCCGGCATTTTCCCGAGCATCTATCAAGCCGGCGAGCAACATATAGAGCACGCCGTAATTGCTGCAGGCTGAATTGATTGCTTTGCCCGTCGTGTAGGAGGCCTGATAGGCGACTGCGTGGTCGACGGCGCGCGCGAGGGGCGACATCTGGTCGAGCGTCATACCGATTGTCGTTGCGCCTCGATTTCTTGCGTGATTTGCCGCTCGCACGGTCTCCTTGGTGGTTCCGGTCTGCGAGCAAAGGACAACGAGCGTGTCAGGCCCCAACCGTCGTGGGTCTCGGCAGACGAACTCATCCGCGTTGTAGATGTCGCAGGCGAATGTGCCGCTGTGACGGTCGACGAAGTATTTGCCTGCCATCATGATCGAGAGCGAGCCGCCGCACGCCACGAGGAATAGATGCGAAAACTGCCTCCCCGCCGTCGCGGTCAGGGCGCGTTCTACGTCGGCAGGCAGGGCGGAAATCATGAGCTTCCTCGTCTCGTTGACAAGCTTGGCCGGGGCACAATTGACAGGTAGTGCTGATTGTGCGAACGTTCTCATATCCTTTAAACTGAAAGTCATGCAATGGTCAAGATTGCCGCGATGGGCGATAACGTGGTCGATTGTTATCTTGCTCGCGGCGAGATGTTCCCCGGAGGAAACTGTCTCAATGTCTCGGTCTATGTCAGCCGCTTCGGCGGGCAGTCGGCCTATGTTGGAGCGATCGGCAAGGACCGGGCAGGGGACTTGATCCACGCCGCACTAGCGTCGGAACGCGTGGACGTCACCCGATTGCGTCGCCTCGAGGGGTCGACTGCCTACTGCCTCATAGGTCACCGAAACGCTGATCGGATCTTCCTGGCCTTCGACCTCGGCGTCTCGATGTTCACGCCAACGCAAGAAGATCTGGATTTTCTCTCGGGCTTTCAGGCCGTCCACATCGGCCAATCCAGCGGGTTAGATCCGTGGGTTGCCGCGGTATCGAGTAAATCCCTGTTATCTTACGATTTTTCTACGCGGCGGGACGCGGGACATCGACTCGAGATTGGGCCTCATTGCTATCTGGCCTCCGTCTCGGGTGACGGTCTCGACGACAATGAATTGGCTGCGATCGCATCCGAACTGCTTGCATGTGGTTCAAAATGGGTTCTGGTGACTCGAGGTCGAGCTGGCGCGGTGCTTTACAGCGACACCGTCTCCTACAGCACCCCGGCGCGGCTGGTCGAACCCGTCGACACCTTGGGCGCGGGCGACACCTTCATCGCCAGAACGCTATTCGGCCTGCTCAGGGAAGAGGCGCCTCAGGACATCCTCGGTCATGCCGCGGAGGCAGCGGCCGCGACCTGCCGATACTACGGGGCGATTGGCCATGCGACAGCAATCGACATAGGGAAGATGACGCCGGAGATCCTCCGCGGAACTCTGCACGTGCAAGACGGAAAAACCGTTTAGGCGCGAAATTCTCCGGAACAATTGACGCGAGAAATGGACAATGCTAAAGGAAGTGATAACGTTCTCATTCATACTGAGCGCCGCCTAAGAGCGCTTTGATGAATGAGACGTCGAGTGGGGTCGCAGGCCAGTTTGGCCAATCGTAAGAGGAGAAGACATGCAAACGAGTTCGAGCAGGCGCCAACTGATGAAATCCGGTCTGGCGCTGACTATCGCGCTGGTGACAGGACTTGGCACGTTGGCCTCGTCAACACAGGCAAAAGCGGCCGACAACCCCTACAACCTCATCGACCCGGCGGTGATCAGCGTCGGAACCATGGGCGATGCGAAACCCTATGTCTTCACCGACGCCAACGGCAACTTCACCGGCTTTGATGCTGAACTCTTCCGCGACGTGGCGCGCCGGCTCGGGTTCAAGGAGGAGCAGGTCGTTTTCACCGGCCAGGAATTCTCGGCGCTACTTCCGTCTGTCGCCAACGGTCGCTTCGACGTCGCTGTCGCAGCCATTGGCACGACCGCGGAGCGCAAGAAGACCGTGGATTTTGGCGACGGCTATCTCGCCGGCTACCTGTCGATTATTTCGGCCGATCCGGCTCTGACGAGCAATGAGAGCACAGCGGGAAAGCGCATCGGCGTCATCCAGGGGACGCTGCAGGAGATCTATGCAGAGAAGAATCTCAAGGGCGACATCGTCAAATTCCCCGACAACAACACTGCGGTGGCGGCGCTGAACAACGGAACGATTGATGCCCATTTCACTGACTATGAGTCGGCCAAGCAGTATGTGGAGCGCTATAAGAACCTGAAGATAACAATGAACGTGCCGTCCTTCGATGCGCCCGCCGGCTTCGTCGTCAAGAAGGGCAACGACGCCTTCCGCGAGGCGCTGAATAAGGCGCTGCGAGAGGCCATGGACGACGGCACCTGGAAGCGGCTGCACGAAAAATGGTTCCCTGGCACCCCGATGCCGGATCAATATCTGCCCAAGAAGTAAATTCGCGCGACTTCGTTACAATTTTCCGGCCGGGCCCGTGAGCAACGGTGCCCGGCCGAGTTATAGATGGACTTGATATGAGCTGGTTCGATACCTTCTCGCGCAGCTTCCTAGATTTCCAGGCGATGGCAGAAGTTCTGCCAAACATGGTTATGGTGGGCCTCAAGAACACCCTGATCCTGGCCCTTGCCTC
Organism: Mesorhizobium sp. M0833; assembly: GCF_040319905.1. Taxonomy (NCBI): domain Bacteria; kingdom Pseudomonadati; phylum Pseudomonadota; class Alphaproteobacteria; order Hyphomicrobiales; family Phyllobacteriaceae; genus Mesorhizobium; species Mesorhizobium sp. M0833. The sequence continues at coordinate 8,437 of NZ_JAMYOQ010000039.1, forward strand.
GACGTTTTTCGGGACGCTGATCGGTATCGTCCTCGCCGTCATGGGGATTTCCGAAAATCGGCCGCTGAAACTCCTTGCCCGAGTCTACACCGATATCTTCCGCGGGCTTCCCGCCATTGTCACGATCCTGATTATTGGCCAAGGCTTCGCGCGGTTGGGCCGAGATCTGTTCGGTCCATCGCCTTATCCGCTGGGCATTCTGGCACTCAGCCTGATTGCCGGCGCCTACATCGGAGAGATTTTTCGCGCCGGCATTCAGAGCGTCGAGCGTGGTCAGATCGACGCAACGCGCACTCTCGGTATGACGTACGGCCAAGGCATGCGCCTGGTGGTGATCCCGCAAGGCATCCGCCGCGTCCTGCCTGCACTGGTCAACCAGTTCATCGGTAACGTCAAGGACTCCAGCCTGGTCTATTTCCTTGGCCTTCTCGCCTCCGAACGCGAACTGTTCCGCGTCGGCCAAGACCAGGCCGTGCTGACCGGCAACTTGTCACCGCTCTTGCTGGCCGGCGTGTTCTATCTCGTGATCACGGTGCCGCTGACCCACCTCGTCAATTACATCGACGCGCGCATGCGCGTCGGCAAACGTATCACCGCTGTGCAGAGCGGCCTCAAGGAAGTCGCCGAGCTTGCCGAAGCCGTCGTGCCGGGCTCAGCGAAGTTGCCCGCAGCGGCGCCCACGCGCTTCAAGGGCGGCGGCATCGAGGTCAAGAATATCGACATGGCCTATGGCGCCGTCCAGGTGCTCCATGACGTCAGTCTGAAAGTGGAGCCCGGGACTGTGACGTGCCTCATCGGGCCGTCCGGCTCGGGCAAGTCGACCTTGCTGCGTTGCCTCAACCGCCTCGTAGAGTGTCGAGCCGGTGACATTCTACTCGATGGCGAAAGCATCTACAAACAGACCCCTGACCAACTCCGGCGGCGCGTCGGCATGGTTTTCCAGCAGTTCAATCTGTTTCCCGACCGCAGCGCGCTCGCCAACATCACTCTGGCGCTGCGCAAAGTTAAACGCATGTCGCGGGAGGAGGCTGAGGGCGCCGCCCTAGCCAGGCTGCATGAAGTCGGACTGCTGGAGCGCAAAGATCATCGGCCCGCCAATCTCTCGGGCGGGCAACAGCAGCGGGTGGCCATCGCGCGTGCGCTCGCCCTCGAACCCGAAATTATGCTGTTCGACGAAGTCACCAGCGCCCTCGATCCGGAATTGGTCAAAGGCGTCCTGAACTTGATGGCCGATCTCGGTCGGGGCGGGATGACGATGGTGGTCGTAACACACGAGATGAATTTCGCCCGCAAGGCCGCGAACCAGGTCGTATTCATGGACGAGGGGCGGATCGTCGAGGCAGGGCGACCTGAGGACCTTTTCGACAATCCGCAGAGCCCGCGTCTTCGGCGCTTTCTGTCGGAGGTGCTGTGATCTAAATGGTTTGTGCGCAACGGCGGGTGCTGCAGTGTTCGGTCTTGCGGGTGTGCCTAACTGCCGCTAGTTCGTCGCCACGACGTTGCATGGTCGGCGGGACTTGCTGAGTGACTCAAAGATCCAAGAACGCAACTATCATCGAAGTCGCTCGCCGGGCTGGAGTGAGCTCTGCCACGGCTGGGCGTGTTCTTGGTGGCTACGGCTACAGCAGCCCTGAGGTCCAGGAGAAGGTGCGCGCCGCAGCAGCTGCGCTGGGTTATCGCCCCAATCGCCTCGCCAAAGGTCTGATCACCGGTAAGACGCAGACTATCGGGGTGGTCGTGGGCGACATCGAAAGCCCATTCTATGCAAGCGTGCTGCGCGGAATAGGGGACGTCGCGCGCTGCGGCGGTTTCGGGGTTATCGTTACGAATAGTGACGAAAATGCCGAACTCGAGCGAGAGGCGGTGCAGCTGCTGCTGGAAAAGCAGGTAGATGGTTTGGTCGTTTCGTCGACCTTCGTGAACGAGCCGGATCATCTTCGTGAGGCAGTCGCAGCCCGCTGTCCCGTCGTGCAGTTCGACCGCATTGTGGCGGGCTTGGAAACCGATTCGGTCGTGGTCGACAACGTTTCTATAACGCGTAACAGCGTCGCGGCGATGATCGCGGCCGGACACAGCCGCATTGGAATACTGGCGGAACTTGGGCCGGACCAACGCGATGATGTTGACTCCTTTGTGGCAAACGCTGATCTCTCCAGCTCGGACGTTCGCTACCATCATCCAAGCTGGCAACGGTTGTTGGGTTATCTCGAAGCCCATCGCGCCGCGGGCATTTCGCCGGATCCGCAGTTGATCCGCCGTGTAGCGGTCTATTCCAGCGAGGCAGCCCGCAAGGAGGCACTCGATCTGCTGACAATGCGCAATGCGCCGTCCGCCCTGTTTACCGCCGACGGTGTGATGTCGACAGGCGTTCTGGAGGCGACATCCGCACTGAAGCTTGCGATTCCGGGAGACGTTTCGCTGCTTTGCTTCGACGATCTCGACTGGATGCAGTTCGTGGCCCAAGGTATCACAGCCATCGCACAGCCGGCGCATCTGGTCGGCGCGACGGCGGCCGAGCTTCTCTTGAAGAGGCTCGCAGGAGACACCGCATCTTTTGAACACCATGTCCTCGCGGCCCGCTTGGTGAACCGTAATTCGATTGCGGTTCATCTCAACCGCAAGGCCCCTGATCCGGCCGCGACGGTGTAGCTGGAGCGGAACTGCAGCGCCTCTTTTGTCCAGGTCGATCCCATGCAACGGCTGAATGAGAGCTCGAACCTACTGCTGGGTAGGACTTTTGTTGCTTGCGATGCGCAGCGTGAGCTGCGCCAGAAATCGGCGAGCGCATCCGGGTCGGAAATGCAAATCACTTGCAGTCGCAGCGCTACGGCTTGGTCGTTGAACGCAAAGGCTGCCCCGATTTGGTTTCGCGACGGGTAGAATCAGAGATCAAGCAAAACGTCGCCTTGCGGGCGGCTGCAGCACGCCAGGACGTAGCCTGCCGATTTTTGTTCCAATGTCAGCCCGCCTAGGTCGTCCATGACGACTTCGCCGGACAGCTTGGCAATCCGGCACGTACCGCAAATCCCTTGCTGGCAAGCGGTGGGAACGTAGACCCCACATTGGCGCGCCGCTTCCAGCAAGGTCTCTCCGGGCGCGCAGTGATGCGCAATGCCGGAGAGGGCGAAGCGGACCGAAGACGAAATCTTTGGAGCCAACGCCGAGCGCGAAACGTTGCCGCCTCCGAAGCTCTCTTCATGATACTGGGAAGGAGCGAGGCCGATTGCGCCGAGGCAGCTGCGCGCCGCCTTCATGTAGGATTCCGGCCCACAGGCAAACACCGTGCGGCTGTGGAGATCGGGAACCAAGGTCAGGAGCATCTCACTATTCATTCGCCCGGTTGGACCCGTCCATGCCGGGTCTTCCTGACTGCAAATGCAAGTCACTTGAACATTGGGAAAGCGAGCGGCAAGTGCGTCCAGTTCTAGCCGAAAGATGATGTCGCCCGGCGTTCTCGCACTGTGAATGAAGCGGATATCCTGGTCGGCTGCGCGGTCGGTAAATGCGCGCAGCATCGACATGACGGGCGTTATCCCGCTGCCACCCGAAAGGAAAAGGGACTTTCCGTGCGGCAGATCGTCGAGATTGAACGAGCCGAGCGGCCCTTCGATCTCGATCCCATCGCCGGGCTTCAAATTGTCATGCAGCCAATTCGAAACGAGCCCGCCCGGCGTTCGTTTCACGGTAATCTGCAGGTCGAGCGGTCGCGTCGGCGGTGACGAAACAGAGTAGGAGCGCGTCACTGCGGCACCGTCGATCGTAAGGTGCACCAGAACATACTGGCCAGCGCTGAAGCAGAACATCCGATCTGAAACGGCTGTGAGAACGAATGTTTTCACATCGTGCGTTTCGTCGATCACGCGCCGGCAGAGCACAAGTTGCGGCGTGCTCTGGGCCCAATGCCGATGACGCTTCGTCGGGACGAAGCCGGAAGGCCCAAAGGCGGCGTGTGCGTTCATCATTCAACTCGGGTTTGAAGTCGAGCCAAGATGCCATTTCAAAACCCGCTGAACAGCCGCGCAATCCTACCTTTATGATCGGCAATTTCGATTAAACTTCCAGTGACATGACAGCCACCTGGAGAGCTCGGATGCCTTTGCGAATAATGGGTTCGTGTTTGCGGCGCGCAAGTATCGCGGTATGGACTGGCTGGTGCAGCGTCGGCGCTCCCTCGACGAGGAACGATGGGAGTTCAGCTGTGAACCTGCGCGCATCATCGCTGCGCATGTAGCAGGTGCCGCCCGTTCGCCGCAGCATGATCTCCGCAAGAGTTTCCGATCCCGTCGAAAGCCGGCAGATCGCCAGTTGGGCCAGCAGTTCTGCGTGCGTCTTTTCCAGCACGGCGGTGTAGCCCGGGCGAATGTAGGTTTCAGGGTCGACGTCGGACAGCGTTCTGGCAGCCGTCGAAACCATCACATATTCCTCCACCATCAGATGTTCGTAGGCGATCTCAGGCAGGTAGCGAGGCGCATAAAGGACGGCGATATCCAGATTTCCCATGCTTAGGTCGCTGACCATCTGGTTCGAATAATCTGACTCGACATGGATCGAGGATTTTGGAAGCGCCTGGCACAATGTCTCGACCCATCCGGGCAGGACCGAGCGGGTCATGCCCACCTGTGCGGCGATGCGCAAGGTGCCCTCGAAGCGGTTGAACGCTCGTACGTCGTGTCGAGCTTGCGACCAGGTCGACAGCAAGGACCTGGCGTAGGCCTCGAACCGCCGCCCTGCGGCTGTCGGCTCAGCACCGGCGCGCCCGCGCTGAAAGAGCTCCGACCCGATCGCACTCTCCAGATTCTTGATGCGGGTGCTGATCGTCGACTGGGTCAGTCCCAACCGATCGGCGGTGCGGTTGAAGTTTCGCGACTCGATGATGTCGAGAAAGGTTTCGATGTGATCTAGCTGCACGCGACCTCCGATCGAAAAAGTCGATCATATTGCGCAGGATCATAAGCTTGATCAAACAATACTCAAGGCCGAAGCTGCACTCGGTGAAATCGGCCGGCAGATCGACCAGGCTGAAGCTACGGAGCTGAGCAACGTGTTCATAGTCGACTGCGATTGTCACAATTACTGGTCAAGCGCGACCGTGCTGGAGCCTTACCTTTCCGGCCTATGGAAGGACATGTTCGTTGAAGGCGAGAAGACAGGTCCCGTTGGCGCCTTCCCGCATGGCCATCGTCCCTGGTTTCATCCGCAGGACTTCTCCCGCAAGGACGTCCGTCCGAAGACGGAAGCCGACAACTATCTCATCATGAAGGAGAAGCACCTCGACAAGTACAAGGTCGATGTGGCGATCCTGACTGGCGATGAGCCGATCGAGGCTTCCACTCTCGCCAATCCCTATTATGCCAGCGCCCTCGTCAGCGCCTATAATGACTACCAGATCGACCAATGGCTGCCGAAGGACGACCGCTTCATGGGCTCGATCATCATCGCGCCACAGGATCCGAAGCTCGCGGCCGCCGAGATACGCCGCCTGGGCAATCATCCGCGCATGGTTCAGGTTCTTGCCTCGCAAGGCTCCGTCAAGCCCTATGGCGATCCGTTTTACCATCCGATCTACGAAGCATGCGCCGAGGTGGGGCTGCCCTTTGCCATACATCTGGGCGGCCATGGCGGCGTGAATTCGACTGCGATTGCTCCTGCGCCGACGACATTCTTCTGGGAGACCCATGCCATCCTGCACATGTCGGCAATTTCGCATGTCGCAAGCATGATTGCGCATGGCGTCTTCGAAAAATGGCCGGACCTCTACTTCGTGGTCATCGAATGCGGCGTCGCCTGGGTGCCGTCGGTATTGTGGCGCCTGGACGCAGATTACAAAGCCCTACGCAAAGAGACGCCATGGCTGAAGATGCTGCCTTCCGAATATTGCCGGCGCAACATCCGCTTTTCCACACAGCCGCTGGAGCAGCCCGCAAATATTCAGCATCTCTGGTCCACTCTCGAGGCGATGGACGGTGAAAACACGCTGATGTTTGCCTCTGATTATCCGCATTGGGACTACGACGATGCCAACACGCTACAAATCCCTCCTGCCTGGAAGAACAAGATCATGGGGCTGAACGCGCTGGAGGTCTACAAGCGCATCCCCGGCGCGCAAGCGGCGAATGCCGCCTGAGGAAGCACACGATGCCTGAGAAGACATACATCTGCAGAGTCGACGAGATCGAAACCGGATCTCCCTTCATCGCCAAGATCCGCAGCCTTTCGGTCGGCGTTTTTCGCATCGGAGATTCATTCCACGCGCTGCTGAATGTTTGTCCGCACCGTGGAGCTCCGCTTTGCGAGGGGCCGCAATGCGGAACAACTGCACCGGTCGAAGAGGCGCAATTCATCTATCACCGCGAAAACGAGATCGTGCGCTGCGCCTGGCATGGCTGGGAATTCGACATCAAATCAGGCGCGGCCCTGGTCGATCCGTCCGTTCGCGCGCGCACATTTCCAGTCACTGTCGAGGCGGGCAGCATCTATGTGACGGCCTGATTGAGGTGCTGATTTGAGCAGTCAGAAGAAAGGGTGATCGCAGCTAACAAGCAGATTTCTACACAGCGTGCGTGACGAACAATAACGCGGAAAATCCGCAATGGGAGAGTCAAATGTCAGAATCTGAATACAAGCTTGGTATCGCTCAAAGCCTGATTGGTCGCGGCAAGATTTCCCGTCGCGACTTCATTCATCTTGGGCTGGCCGCTGGGCTGACGCTCACCGCTGCGGACAAGCTCTTCGTCAGCACGGCGCGGGCCGAACCGCTGCAGGGCGGCTTCGCCAAGCTCGGCATGGCACATGGCGCAACGACAGATTCGATCGATCCGGCCGGCTACCTGGATACGTTCACACAGACCGCGTTCTCTGGCTCGATGTCCAACAGCCTCACCGAGGTCGACGCGAAAGGCAACGTCCAACCGGACCTTGCCGAGAGCTTTGAATCGTCGGACGGGGCCAAAACCTGGGTCTTCAAGCTACGCAAGGGCGCAACCTTCCACAATGGCAAGAATGTCACGGCGGACGACGTCGTGGCTTCGCTGCGCTATCATATGGGCGACGAAACCAAATCGGCGGCGAAGCCGCTGCTTGAGCCCGTGGCGAGCATCAAGGCGGATGGCCCGGAGACGGTTGTCTTCACGTTGAAGAGCGGCAACGCCGATTTCCCCTACATCATGAGTGACTACCATCTGGTCATCATGCCGGCCAAGGACGGCAAGGCGGATTGGGGATCGGGCGTTCGCACCGGCGCTTTCGTGCTCGAGAATTTCCAGCCCGGCGTTTCGGCCAAACTCAAGCGCAATCCGAACTATTTCAAGAACGGCAAACCCTACCTCGATGAGGTGGAGTTCATCGCCATCACCGATCTCGCCGCCCGCATGGCCGCGCTATCGACAGGGGAGGTGGATTATATTGGCCGCGCCGACCTCAAGACACTCGGCATGCTGAAACGCAACCCCAAGGTGGAGATCGTCGAGGTCACCGGCTATGGGCACTATACCTTACCGATGAATGTCACGATGGCGCCGTTCGACAATCCGGACGTCCGAATGGCTTTGAAATGGGCGATCAACCGTCAGGAGATCGTCGACAAAATCTTTCTCGGTCACGCCACCGTGGCCAACGACAACCCGATCGCGCCGGCGATCAAATTCGCCACAAATCCGCAGCCGCAGCACAGTTTCGATCCGGAAAAAGCCAAGCATTACCTGAAAAAGGCTGGAATGGAAAAACTGAAGGTGGACCTCTCGGTCGCCGATGCCGCTTTTGCAGGCGCGGTGGATGCGGCTGCGCTCATCCGCGAGACTGCAGCCCAGTGCGGCATCGACGTAAACGTCGTGCGTGAGGCCGAGGACGCCTACTGGGACAACGTCTGGCTCAAGAAACCTTGGTGCGCTTCGTATTGGAGCGGTCGCGCGACAGCCGACTGGATGTTCACGCAAGCCTTTGCCGCAGACTCCAGCTGGAACGAGTCGTTCTGGAAGAATCCCCGCTTCAACGAATTGCTTGTCCAGGCGCGCGCCGAAACGGACGAGGCCAAGCGGGCGGCAATGTATGCCGAGATGCAGCAACTGACCCATGATGATGGCGGTAGCATCGTGCTGGTCTTCAACAATTTCGTCAGCGCCAAATCCAACAAGCTCGCACATGGCGAAGTGGCGCCGAACTGGGAGAATGATGGATTGAAGATGGCCGAACGCTGGTGGATCGCCACTGCGTGAGAGTGCGGGCCGGACCCGCGATGGCTACTGGGCTCCGGCTTACAGCCGCGTGCCCTGCCGGGTGTGGCAGGGCAGCGACGGCAACGGGAAACGCGTGCAAATGAACCCCGTCGCAAGAACGGTCCTGCAACGCCTTGGCCTCGGCCTGGTCACGCTGTTCATCGTGTCCATCATTATCTTCTCTGCGATTGCAATGCTGCCGGGCGATTTCGCCAAGGCGATGCTCGGGCAATCCGCGACACCCGAAACGGTCGCCGCCTTCCAGCGAGAAATCGGCATCGACCGTCCGCCTGTCGAGCGCTACTTCGTCTGGGTCGGGCAGATGCTCCACGGTGATTTCGGCTCTTCATTCGCCAGTCGCACCGGGTACCGGCGTACCGTCGCGGAGATCATCGCGCCACGCCTCTACAATACGATGTTCCTTGCATCGATGACCGCGCTGATTGCAGTTCCGCTGGCCCTGGGACTGGGCATCCTCGCTGCGCTCTACCGCAATGGCTGGTTCGACCGGCTGGTGAACGCAGTGACGCTGACCACGATTTCGTTCCCGGAGTTTTTCGTCGCCTATATGCTTGCCTACCTCGTCATCTCGCGCGACACGTTCATCGGATCCGAGTTCGCACAATCACTGCCACACTGGCTTGCGGTCTCATTGAACTGGATACTCAATGCAGTTCCCAAGTTCCCGACATTGTCGAATGTGAACGACCAGACGCCGTTCTGGGAGCACGTTTGGAGAGTAGCCTTGCCGGCGATCACGCTTACGCTCGTCATCGTCGCCCATATGATGCGCATGACACGAGCGGCGATCATCAACATGCTGGCAAGCCCCTATATCGACATGGCGCGTCTCAAGGGAATGTCGCCCATGACAATCGTACTCAGGCATGCGTTGCCCAACGCATGGGCTCCGATCGTCACTGTGGTGGCGTTCAATCTGGCTTATCTCGTCGTCGGAGTGGTCGTGGTCGAAGTGGTGTTCGTCTATCCCGGCATTGGTCAGCTGATGGTTGATGCGGTCAAATCCAGGGATGTTCCGGTTGTCCAGGCCTGCGCCCTGATTTTCGCCGCGACCTATATCCTCCTCAATCTAACAGCCGACATCATTTCCATCGCCACCAATCCCAGGCTCCTGCATCCACGATGACCAGCTACGAACCCATCGCTCAGGTTCACAGGCTGAGGCGCTCGCGCGTCACCCGGGCCAAAACGGCACTGAAGAAGGCCCCCTTCAGTGCCTGGTTCGGCATCCTCGTGATCATCGGCTATGTCATCGTTGCGATCTTCGCGCACTGGATCGCCCCATACGGCGAAACGCAGGTCTTCAGCGAAGCCTTCGCACCGTGGAGCCAGCAGTTCAAATTGGGAACCGACCAGCTCGGCCGCGATATGCTCACACGCTTGATTTACGGTGCGCGCAACACCATCGGTATCGCCGCCGCGACCACGCTGCTGTCCTTCGCAGTCGGCGTCTCGCTAGGCCTTCTCGCCGCATTGTACAGAGGATGGCTCGACCAGATACTGTCGCGTGCGGTGGACGTGTTGATGTCGATCCCAAGCCTGATCTTCGCCCTGGTGCTGCTTTCGATCTTCGGCTCGTCGATCACCAGCCTGATAATCATCATTGCGCTGCTCGATTCTACCCGTGTCTTTCGGCTCGCACGCGCTGTCGGGCTTAACGTGGCAGTGATGGAATACGTCGAAGTGGCGCGATTGCGCGGCGAAGGCCCGAAATGGATCATCGCCAAGGAAATCCTTCCCAACGTGATGCCCCCGCTGGTCGCGGAATTCGGCTTGCGATTTTGCTTCGTATTCCTCACGATCGCGGCACTGTCCTTCCTGGGCGTCGGTATCCAGCCACCGACCGCCGATTGGGGATCGATGGTGCGCGAGAATGCGACCCTGATCACCTACGGCGATGTCACCCCGCTGCTGCCGGCCGGCGCGATTGCCCTCCTCACGGTCTCCGTGAATTTCGTCGTCGACTGGTTCCTCCACGCAACAAGTGGGTTGCGGGATGAAAAATAGCGCCCCCGGATTGCGCGAAAAAGGCAAGCATCTGCTTCAGATCCGCAATTTGCATGTGGAGGGTTTCTCGGAGGAGCGGTGGCATCCCATTGTCCGCGGGGTCGATCTGGCGCTGAAGCGGGGGGAGGTTCTTGGCCTGATCGGCGAGTCAGGCGCCGGAAAATCCACCATCGGCCTCGCCGCGATGGGTTACGCCAAGCCGGGCTGTCGGATCACAAAGGGCTCTATCCTGTTCGACGGTATCGATCTTCTGGCAATCAGCGAAACAGGACGTCGCCGCCTCCGAGGCTCGCGCATCGCCTATGTCGCGCAAAGCGCCGCAGCCTCTTTCAATCCAGCCCACCGACTCCTCGATCAGACTGTCGAAACTGTGGTGGCTCATGGGATTGCCAGCCGAGAAAAAGCGAACCGGAGTGCGGTCGATCTCTATCGCCGTCTTCAGCTTCCAGATCCGGAGACCATCGGCTTTCGCTATCCTCATCAGGTTTCCGGCGGACAGTTGCAACGGGCAATGACCGCGATGGCAATGGCTTGCCATCCGGACCTCATCGTCTTCGACGAACCAACGACGGCGCTCGATGTGACGACACAGGTCGAAGTTCTCGCCTCCATTCGCAATATCGTGGAGGAATTCAACACCGCTGCAATCTATGTGACGCATGACCTGGCGGTGGTGGCGCAAATGGCGGACCGCATCATGGTTTTGCGCCATGGACTTACCGTCGAGGAGGCAGAAACGCGCCAGATGCTCGCCTCGCCCAGCCAGGAGTATACCAGAACGCTCTGGGCCGTGCGCAAGCTCGCAAAGCCCGAAGTTCCGGCCGATGACTATCTGCTTACGATAGACAACGTCACGGCGGCCTACGGCCGAGCGGTCAAGGTGCTCCAGGATGTGTCCATCAAAGTTCCACGTGGAAGAACAGTGGCCGTGGTCGGCGAATCCGGTTCCGGGAAATCGACGCTCGCCCGCGTCGTTGCTGGCCTGCTGCCACCGCTTTCGGGGTCGATTTCCTTTGCCGGCCAGACCCTTTCCAAGACCCTGAAGACGCGCCCAAAAGAGATCCTGCGCCGCATACAGATGATTTATCAAATGCCCGACAACGCACTAAATCCGCGCCAGACGGTCGAAGAAGTCATAGCTCGGCCGCTTGAGTTCTACCTTGGCCTCCAGTGTGCGCAGAGGGACCGGCGGATCGACGAACTCATGCACATGGTGGAGATGAGCGAAACTTACCTTGACCGTCTGCCGGCCGAACTATCGGGGGGTCAGAAGCAGCGCGTTTGTATCGCTCGGGCCTTGGCCGCCGACCCGGAACTCATTATCTGCGACGAAATCACGTCCGCGCTCGACCAGATTGTGCAAGAGGAAATTCTAAAGCTGTTAATGCGGCTTCAGCGCGACCTCGGCATGAGCTACATTTTCATCACCCATGACATTGCCACCGTGCGGGCCATAGCCGACGAAATTGTGGTCATGCACCAGGGTAAAGTCGTTGAGCAGGGACTAAAGAGCGAAATTCTCACGCCGCCGCATGCCCCCTATACCGAACGGCTTTTGTCCTCCGTGCCGGAAATGGATCCGGACTGGCTCACAAGGCTGCTCGCCAGCCGGAGGATGTGATCATCGGGCAAAGTGTTGTTCCATATCGCCGAGGTATATAGTCTCGCGGTAGGCCACGGCGAAGCAGCGCTCGATCGCAAACGGACAGTGCCCATCGCCCATCAATACAAGGATAGCGGCCCTTTGCCGTCACCCGGTTTTCTGAGAGCATGATGGACTACGTGCGATCGGGGAGCCGAGATTCCATGCCGACAAGAATCGATGCTAGTGAAGCGCGCCGGTGGTTTGCCGAAGACCTGCGTGTCTCGTCCCCAGTCTTGCACAACCCTGCGGTCATCGAGGCCTTCGCAAAGGTTCCGCGCGAACACTACCTCGGCAACGGACCATGGCGTATCCATTCGAGATTGCAGATCGGGGCGGTCCATACCAGCCCTTCAGCCGCACTTCATGAGATTTACCACGACGTTCTGGTCTCACTTGACGAAAAACGCGGATTAAACAGCGGTTTGCCGTCGCTTTGGGCCCTGGTTGTCGACCATGTGAACATCGCTCCCGGCCAGACCGTCCTTCAGGTGGGCACCGGTGTCGGCTATTTCACGGCCATCCTCGCTGAACTGACGGGTTCTGAAGGACGCGTGATTGCATATGAGATCGACGAAGAACTCGCCCGGCGCGCGCAAAGCAATCTTGCTCATTATGCCCATGTCGAAGTGGTATCCGGTGATGCAACGCAGGCAGTTGATCTGCCGGACCTCGATGTCGTTGTCGCCTTTGCCGGAGTGACGCACGTGCCGGAACGGTGGCTTTCAAATTTGTCCGACGCTGGCCGCATGGCGCTGCCGTTCACGGGCGAAGACCATCGAGGTTTCATGATGCTTCTGGAAAGGGCTGGCGATACCTTTCCCGTACGGCCACTTGCGCCATGCGGGTTTTACCCCTGCAGCGGAGCCAGGCGCAGTGACGAAGAAAAGGCCTTGAAGGCTGCCCTCAAGGGGGCCCGAGGCAAAGTCATCGGTCTCGCGCAATATCATCGAGGCCGACCAGCAAACGGCATCGAGAACGCTTGGCTGGTGACTGAGACGTACTGGATTTCGAAGGCCTAGAGATCGACATCAATGTCGGGTGACGCCGTCGTGGCGTGCGGCACGGCTTTCCAAGGGCGATCCATCCGTCGGGAGCAGTCCTGGGCATTGTCATTGCGTCCGAAATTTCCCCGGTCCGCGCGTGGGGATTGCAGCCGCGGTCCTGGCCGGCTGCAGCACAGGCTTCCTCTTGTCCGACGACTGACCAGACCCATCCCGTGCAACACGATCCGCCGAGACGTCTCCGACCAGCGACGCAAGTTCGGTCTCGTCGAGCGTCTCGGTCTCGAGCAGCCTGCGTGCAGCCCTTTCCAGCACGTCGCGCCGCTCGGTGAGCAGGCCGACGGTTCGTTCGAACGCGGCCGCCACAATGTCGCGTACTTCCGTGTCGATGGCATCGGCGGCGGCTTCGCCGTAATCGTGCTCGCGCGGTCCGCCGGCGAGCGGGTTGGGGCTCAGGAAGGAGCGTGGGTCTTTTTCCAGCGCCACGTGCCCGAGTTTTGCCGACATGCCGTAACGCGTCACCATGGCGCGCGCTATGTCGGTTACCTTGGCGAGATCATCGGCGGCTCCGGTAGACAGATGGCCGAATACGATCCATTCGGCCGCCCTGCCGCCGAGCAGCACCGCCATCTTGTTGTCCAGCTCCTCGCGTGTCATCAGGAAGCGGTCCTCGGTCGGACGCTGGATAGTGTAGCCGAGCGCGCCGACGCCGCGTGGTATGATCGACACCTTGTGCACCGGGTCGACGCCAGGCAGCGCCATGGCTACCAGCGCATGACCCATTTCATGATAGGCGACGATCTCGCGCTCCTTCGGGTTCAGGAGCCGGTTGCGCTTCTCCAGTCCCGCGACGATGCGCTCCACCGCATTGTTGAAATCGTCCATCGTTACCGCATCCGCCTTGCGGCGCGTGGCGAGCAACGTCGCCTCGTTCACAAGATTGGCCAGGTCAGCACCGGTGAAACCGGGCGTCAGCGCGGCCACTTTTTCCGCATCGACGTCCGTCGCCAGCTTGGCCTTGCTCATGTGGACCTGCAGGATCTTGATGCGACCCTGCTTGTCGGGCCGGTCGACCAATACCTGGCGGTCGAATCGGCCGGCGCGCAGAAGGGCCGGGTCAAGGATTTCAGGACGGTTCGTTGCGGCCAGCAGCACGACGCCGATCTGTGGGTCGAAACCGTCGAGTTCGACGAGAAGCTGGTTGAGCGTCTGCTCCTTTTCGTCATGCCCGCCGACCATGGTCCCGCGGGCGCGGCCAAGAGCATCGAGCTCGTCGATGAATATGATGGCGGGAGCCTTGGACCGCGCCTGCTCGAAAAGATCGCGCACACGCGCGGCCCCGACCCCCACGAACATCTCGACGAACTCCGAACCGGAGATCGAAAAGAACGGAACCTTGGCTTCGCCCGCGACGGCCTTGGCGAGCAGGGTTTTGCCCGTCCCCGGCGGCCCGACCAGCAGCACGCCCTTGGGCATGCGTCCTCCGAGGCGGCCGTATTCGCCCGGGTTCTTGAGAAAATCCACAATCTCCTGCAGCTCGGCCTTGGCCTCGTCGACCCCCGCCACATCGTCGAAGGTCACGCCGGTATTGGCTTCGACATAGATTCTGGCCTTGCTCCTGCCAATTTGCATCAACCCGCCGACGCCGCCGTCCATGCGCCTTAGAAGCAACATCCACAGGCCAAAGAAGACGACCACCGGCACAACCCAGGAAAGCAGGTCGCCCAGGAAGGTGCTTTCGACCTGGCCAGTCACAGTGACGCCGTGTTCCTGCAGGTCACGGGCGAGGTTCGGCTCGACGCGTGTGGTGATAAACAGCGGCCTGCCGTCTTGCGGCTCCTTGAAGCGGCCCTGGATGAATCGGTCCGAAACCTGCACCTCGGCGATTTTGCCGGCGTTCAGCAGGGCCTCGAACTGGCTGTACGGTATCTGGGCGACGTGTTGCGTCGTGGCATAGATGTACTGGACGACCATCACGCCCACGAATGCCGCGATCCAGTACCAGATATTGAACTGGGTCTTTCTGTTGCTCATGTCCATGGCGGCCTCCACAGGGAAACGGATATAGGTCGCCCAGCCCGCGCGGCATCGGTGTAGGCCAGGTCCGGCGCAAAAAAGTGGGAGGCCCAGACCGGCCGGCGACGACAATGGGTCGGTCATTGTCCTTTCCTGTGCGGGATGCCCGGCCCCCCTGTCACGCCGTTTTCCTCCGCCGGATAGACCCCCTTCAAGACGTCGTTGAAATGATGGCTGACGGCCGCATTGCACTCGCAGGCATGCGAGCGCAGCCCTTCTGGACTGCGTACCGCAAGCCGGGAGCGCCGGGTTTCGATGACGCCGCGCTGCCTCAGGTCTCGAATGACTCGGCTCAGATAGGAGCGGCCGACCCCCAGCATTGTTGCAAGCTGTTCCTGCGTCACCGCCAGGTTTTCGGCGCCTGTCCGTTCTGTCGCGGCCAACAGCCATCTTGCCGTGCGCTGTTCGATCGAATGCGCTGCGCTGCAGGCGACGGATTGGAACACCTGCGCCATCAGGCAATCGGCGTAGCGGGCAAACAGGTGACGCAATGTCAAGGACCGCAATTTGGCTTCTTCGAGATGGTGCAGGTCGATCCTGAAGAATGAACCGCCGAGTTGAACTTCGGCCCGTGCATACGCCGGAAGTCTCCCTTGACTGACGATGCCGCCGACCGCTCCTTCACGTCCGATGAGCGCCGTCTCGATCGCTCGCCCGTCGCTCAGCACGACGCGGTAGGAGACCAGGGCCGATCCGCGAGGGAAGTAGGCGTAACGGACTGCATCGCCTGGCTCGTGCAGCAAGGTCCCGGCGGGCGCCGACCATTGTTCGAGCCTCCGTTCCAGGATCTCCCAGTCGTCGGCTCTGAGGGCCCGAAGCAGGTTGTTTCCGATCGGGTCTGGTTGTTTTCGAGGGTTCTCCATCGCGCTCCTCCTTCCAAATGGCGGCGTTTACAACGGACGGCGCGGAGAAATGTTCACAAGTGCGCAGACGAGGCGGGCGCGGCTATCTACACATTGCACAGGGGCGCTGATCCAGGCCTCACCGAGCGCGAGCCGTGGTGCATCGGCTTCCAGGCAGACCGACGGCTGCTGAGGGAAGAAAAATGCCGGCGACTGGATTCCCCGGCGTGGCGCCTCGTGCACGCCAAAAACTGCAACTCCCTGCAGCAAGGCGTGAACATGAGCGTCGGTGACCGGTCCAATCCAGGGGCCAACGGCCTGCTTCGACTCTATGTCGCCGGCGATGGGCCGGGCGCCCGCCGGGCGCTGGAAAGCCGTCTGAGGATCGTGGAGGAGTTGGCCGGCGATATCGAAATCCAGGTCGTCGACGTCCTCGCGCATCCTGAAGAGGCGGAAAGGGCCGGCATTCTGGCGACGCCGACGCTCTCGGATGAGTCAACCACTCCTCCGCGCCGGCTGATTGGCGACATCAGCAACATCGCTCAGGTTCTCGACTATTTCGGTTATCGCAAGAAGGACAGTGGCTATGACCACAGCTGAAGAGATCCTCATCGATCCTGTGCTCGAACGCGTCAGGACCGGTATCGAGGCATTCGACGATCTTGTGATGGGCGGCCTGCCGCGCGGGCGCACCACCATCGTCGGAGGCACGCCGGGCAGTGGCAAGACTGTGTTTGCGACGCAGTTTTTGGCCCACGGCATCACCGTGCTCGACGAGCCCGGCGTCTTCGTCACGTTCGAGGAATCGCCGGTCGAGATCGAGGTCAACATGGCCAGCTTCGGCTGGGACATCCGCCGTTGGCGCGAGATGAACAAGCTGGTCTTCGTCGACGCCAGCCCGCGTGACCACGACCAGATGATTATCGGCAATTTCGATTTGTCAGGTTTGCTGACGCGTGTCCTGCACGCTGCGCGACAGGCCGCGGCGAAGCGCATCGTGCTGGATTCCGTCACGCAGCTGTTCGACCACTTCGTGGCGGAGCAGACATCGGTGCGTCGGGAGCTCCTTCGCATCGCGACGGCGCTAAAGAGGGATGGTTTGACGGTGCTGATGACCGCCGAACGCAACAGCGAGTATGGCGAGATCTCCCGCCACCGGATCGAGGAGTTCGTTGCCGACAATGTGGTAATCCTGCGCAACGCACTCGACCGCGAGCGGCGCAGGCGCACGATCGAAGTTCTCAAGATGCGGGGCAGCCGCCACGTCGAGGGCGAGGTGCCGATCACGCTTGTGGTGAAGCAAGGCATAGTGGCGGTGCCATTGTCTTCGTTGCGGCTCGAGCAGCAATCCAGCACCAAACGGGTGACGAGCGGCAATCCGGAACTCGACAGGATGTGTGGCGGTGGATTTTTCCGCGACAGCGTCACCCTCGTCAGCGGTGCGACGGGCACCGGAAAGACGCTGCTGGTGACAAACTTTCTGGCAGGCGGCGCAGCGGCTGGCGAACGTGCCTTGCTGGTCGGCTACGAAGAGAGCCGCGGCCAGCTGTTCCGCATGCGCGCGGCTGGGGCGTCGATTTCGAGGCCATGGAGGCGGATGGCCGGCTTAAGGTCGTTTGCATTTACCCGGAAGCGCAGAACTTGCCGGACCACCTGTTGATGATCCGCGAGCTCGTTGAGGAGTTCAACCCTGACCGGATCGCTATCGACAGCCTGTCGGCATTGGAACGGATCGCACCAGAGATCGGTTTCCGTGAATTCCTGATCAGCCTCACTTCCTTCATCAAGAAACACGAGATCGCTGGCCTTTGCACGGCCACCAACAAATCGCTCGTCGGCGGCCAGAGTGCCAGCGAACAGCATATTTCAACCCTCACGGACTCTATCATCCTGCTGCGGTACATCCAGGAAGGGGATTTCA
Organism: Mesorhizobium sp. M0833; assembly: GCF_040319905.1. Lineage (NCBI taxonomy): Bacteria > Pseudomonadati > Pseudomonadota > Alphaproteobacteria > Hyphomicrobiales > Phyllobacteriaceae > Mesorhizobium > Mesorhizobium sp. M0833. Next base: position 26,160 of record NZ_JAMYOQ010000039.1, read on the forward strand.
TGCATCGGGGGATCATGGTGCTGAAAATGCGCGGCAGCGAGCATGACAAGCAGATTCGGCGCTTCACAATCGACGGCGCCGGCATGCATCTCGGTCAGCCCTTCGACGGCGCACCGGACGTGTTCGGCGACTCCGCCGCGTCCTCGGCGTGAGGAGCGTTGAGATGGCGCGCGGCGCAGCCGAAATCTTGGACCAATACAGCGACGCAAGTCTGGCGGGCATCAGCCAGCTTGACTTCCGACGGCTGATCGAAACCACGGCCGACGGGGTTCTCGTCGTCGATCTGTCGGGAACGGTGCTTTATGCAAATCCGGCGGCCGCCGCGATCTTCGGTTATCGGGCTGCCGATCTCGTCCACATTCCCCTCGGGCGGCCGGTCATATCGCGTGAAACCACGGAAATCACCGTCCACAGGCCCAATCGAGCACCAGCCGAAGTGGAAATGCGGACGGTTGAGCTTAGCTGGGACGGTAGACCGGCGCTGCTTGCCAGTGTTCGCGACGTCTCCGCGCAACGCGCGCAGCAGGAGCGTCGACGTCAATCACAAAAGCTCGAAGCGATCGGCCGGCTCGCTGCCGGCATCGTTCACGACATCAACAATCTGCTCGCGGTGTTCGAATCGGGGCTGCGACTGCTTCAGAAGCAGCTGCGCGAGGATCCTGCCAATCCGAACACCGCGATTTTGATCGAAGAGTTGCTCAAACGAACGCAAAACGGCGGTGCACTCACGCAGCAATTGCTCGCGTTCTCTCGCGGACAGTCGCTGTATCCGGAGACGATCGACCTGAATGGACGAATCGAAGCCGTCACGATGCTGCTGGAGCGGACGCTGGGGAACGGGATCCGCATCAGCCTTGAGCTGGATCCGGCACTTGGCCCTGTCCTCGTCGACGCCAATCAGCTGGACGTCGCCATCCTGAACCTGGCTGTGAATGCCAAGGACGCGATGGCCGGCAGGGGCACGCTGGCGATCGAGACCAGCGACACTCCCGACGACATCGAAGACGTGGCCGCTCTGGCTGCTTCTTTCGTTCGGGTCACGGTCAGCGATACGGGGTGCGGGATGAGCAAGGAGGTCCTGGCCCAAGTGTTCGAGCCGTTCTTTACCACCAAGGCGGATGGCCGCGGAACCGGACTTGGGCTTAGCCAGGTTTACGGCTTCATCAAGCAGTCTGGGGGCCATGTTCGGATCGAGAGTGCGGTCGGCGAGGGAACAAGCGTTCATCTCTTTCTTCCCCGCGCGCCCAGCACAGGAAATCACGAGCCGCAAATGCAGGGCGAGATCCGGCTTAATACACGTCGGTGAAAAGGCGGCTCTGTGTTTCGGCGACCGATGTGCCTGGCCGCAACGCCTGCAACGGCAGGCCGCATCCATGGGGGTTGAAAAAAGGGCCCGGAAATCCGGGCCCGCCGGAGATGCTGGTCAGGCCGTTGAAAGCGGACGGTCGCCGAAGAACCAGAGGCTTCCGGCAGCCAGGGCTGCCACGATGACGCCCACGATCACATGAGCCCACATGGCCGCTGCCAGGGCCGAAAAACCGAGGGCCCAAGGCGAGATCAGCGTCCACAGCCCAACCACCAGGTTTGCCCATTCCTCATAGGCATGGAACGCAACCAGCGCACCCACGGCGATAAGGGCGATCACCGCACCGGCGATCCAGGCGTTCCAGGCCGCATGGGGTTCAGCCGCAAAGCCGAGATACCAAGGCGACAGGACCAGTGCTATGCCGGCGATCACATTGACGATATCGATCACCGGACGTTTTTCATTTTTCAGCCATTTCTCCATTGTTCATCCTCCTTTCCGGACATTGTCAGTGCACCGCCCTCTGAGCGAAGGCGGGTGCGGCAGCCAGGGATTGCCCCTCGCCACCGCGAAGCTTTCTTCGTCGGCCGGGCCGAACCCGGCATCGCGCGGAACCGAACCGGCCAGAACGAAGGGCTTGACCTCGTCGGGCTGGAAGCGGTTGCCGGCGATCTCGCGCAGGGCGAGTTCGACGGGCACGGTCACTTTGTCGGACAGGCGAGGCTCAGAGCCCCGGCTGAGCGCGCGAGCCCGCCCCGCCGCGGCGACGGCCAGTGCGAAACGGTTCGGCACGGTATTTTCACAATCGAGCACGATCAGCGGATCCATGACGGCACCTCACATTGCCTTCTGCTTCTGTTGAGGAATGGAAACGGCCAGGTTCGCAGCCGTAACTGGCTCCAGTGCGAGCAGGGCCAATTCCACTTCGTCGAGCCGTGTCGGACGCGCGTTTTCCGGCATCCCCTCGGCCGTCGCGAGATCGACCAGATACTCGTTCCATGCCCAGTTTCGCAGGATGGCGCGTTTCTCGTCGGCTGTCAGAAGAGGATCGACGACCACGTCCATCGGCGATGCATAAAACGCCTCCGGGTCCGTCAGCGCCGGTCCATAATGAGGCGCCTGCGAAACCCCGCCGTGTCTGCTCTCCAGCAAAGCCAACTGGAGGGGGTTCCAGACAACGTCTGCGCCGGCCTGCAGGCGCTTGTCCGCATCAGAAGATTCGACACTGGACTTTTCGGCCGCCGGGCTTCCTTGAACCGCGAAGGCAAGCCCCTGGCGTTCGGCATAGTCGATGGCCGCCTGAGCCGTCGGAAAATCGAGCTCCACCTGGCTCAGCGTGTCACCGCTTCCGGTGTAGCCCATCAGCGGTTCAATGACCGGCGCAGTACGCCGCTCGAACACCAGCCGCCAGCCCTTCGGCCGCGCACGGCCCGAGGTCATGACTGAGCGGCAAGGCTTGTAGATTCGTGCGACCGCATCACGCGGGAACTCCGATCGGCCGAACGACGGCGCTCGCCCGCGTTTGTCGTTTGCCGGTCCGAGATTTTCTAAGATAGGTGTGACTTCTCTTTCTTGCTTCTGCATCACTCATCCCTCCCTTTTTTGGCGAAGGATGCCCCGGAGGCAGCGGCCTGCCGCCTCCGACTTGGTTCCATGCGTCAGTGGGTGATCGGGATGCGCTTCACCTTCGACTGCGCGTTCGGGTTCTTCGGTAGCGTCAGGGTCAGGACGCCGTTGGCAAAGGACGCCTTGACCTTGTCGTCCTCGACCTCGTAGCCGAGGGGTATGCGCCGCTCGAAGCGACCGTAGAAGCGCTCGGAGTAGTCCTTCTCGTCGGTCTCCGACCGCTTTTCGCCACGCAGGGTCAGCACGTCCTCCTCAAGCAGGACTTCGATATCCTTCTCCTCCATACCGGGGACTTCGGCGGTGACGCGAAGCTCATTATCCGACTCCGAAATCTCCACCTTCGGCCAGCCGCTATCGAAAGGCGAAAGCTGTCCCGCAGCAGGCAAGCGCGTCTCGAAGCTCCTCAACATATCGTCAAAGAGCCTGTTTACCTCGCGGTGAAGCGAAAGGAACGGGTCGCCACCGCTATAGATGCTCGGGGCCTGGTTGTTGTTGCGGCCCCACGGGATAAGGTCACGCATGTTCATCTTCATTCACCTCCACGTTCAACCGCGCGGCACCGGGCGATTGCCGGTGCCGGTCGCTTCTGATTCACTCTGACTTCAGGCTGCGTTCTTTGCGGCGTCGATCTGCCGAGGCGCCGCCTTTGCCGTACTGCCGGCGATGGCGATGCGGCGCGGCTTCATCTCTTCGGGAAGCTCGCGCTTGAGATCGATGTTCAGCAGCCCATTGTCCAAGCTGGCGCCGACGACTTTCACATGGTCGGCCAGTTCGAACCGACGCTCGAAGTCGCGCCCGGCAATGCCGCGATAGAGATACTGGCCGTCATCGTCGCCAGATTGCGACCCGCTCACAACCAGCAGGTTAGGTTGATGAGTGATGGTCAGCTGATCCTGTGAGAAGCCGGCGACCGCCATGGTGATGCGATAGGCGTCCTCACCAGTCTTGGCGATGTCATAGGGCGGCCAATTGTCTATCGCAGTGACACGGCTCGCATTTTCCAACATGTTGAAAATGCGGTCGAAGCCGATGCTGGACCGGAACAGAGGGGTAAAATCGAGGTTTGTCCTCATAGCCACATCCTCCTTTGAGCAACATGGACACAATGAGACGCCAAGAGAGCCTTGACGCCTCCTGGACTTGCGCCGGCCCCATCTGGCGACCGGCGATTAGGTATTTATAACAGTGCTTTACGGATTCAAGGGCGTTATAGGAAAATTTTCAGCCAGACGAATGGTCGCAGAAGAACACGTCTATCCCGCCCGCCGGCAGGACCTCGCCGGTGGGCGGATGCCTCGGATGAAGAGCGTGGCCGCGCTCCGCTCAAGGTCGATCGACCGATGCTGTAAAACCGGTGACCGCGATGCTGTCAATCTCACGACCCCGACCGGCGCCGGGAAGCTTCTCCAATTGATCCAGTTGGCGCAACGCGTCCATGATGGCATCGAAGCTGACCGGTTCGGTTGCTCCCGGCGGCATGCGCAGCGCCGGCACCGATTCCACTGCACAGGCATCCGATGCCCATGACGAAAGAATTGCACGCTTCTCCTGGACGTCCAGCGTCACGTCAGTCAGCACGTCCTGAGGTCGCTCGAAATGCCATGCCGGATGGAGCAACCGGTCAAGAAAAACATCAGGTCCCACGGGCCCGATTGAGGGAAAACTCGTCGAAATGGCTCCTTCCATCGATGGTCCTCCGCTTTGAATAGTCTCCTTTGTTGACGTCATGTTTGGTGGCTCTCGCGATTTCCACCAGCCAAAATTTCGGAGAGTTGCGAGCAAATTTCAATGGCCCCGCAAGGCCACATTTTCGCAGTTCAGCCCACCATCAACATTTTTTCGAACCGGTGAAACAATCGCCGTGAATGTCAGTTCTTGCGTCTGGGACAAGTCGCGCAGCAGCGCCAGGGCGGTCGGGCAGGAGAACCAATCATGTCTTACATTTCCAGGAAGCGACTGTGCATTGGCTTCGTCGCAGGAATTTTGATGCTCTCGGCTGGTGGCTTTGCTCCGGTTTCAGCACAGGAAATCCCGAACGACTTCAGCGCAATCGTGCGTCAGAAGCTGCCGGCCGTGGTCGCGATCACGACAAGGCAGATCATCCAGGACCAAACGATGCTCGACGATTTTCTCAACCCCTTCGACAGCCGCGGGCCTGCCCAGCCGCAGGTGCGAGAAGCCCTTGGCTCCGGCTTCGTGGTCAGTCCCGAGGGCTACATCGTCACCAACAATCATGTCGTGGCCGACTCCACCGAAATCCGCGTCGTATTCTCCGATAAGGAGACTTCGCCCGCTCGACTTGTGGGCCGCGATCCAGCAACCGACATCGCGGTGCTGAAGGTCGATCCACGCCCCAACATGACGACCACCGCCTGGGGTGACTCTGACGCAATGCAGCCGGGGGCCTGGACGATCGCGATTGGCAGTCCCTTCGGCCTCGGGGGAACCGTGACCGTCGGCGTTCTTTCCGCCCGCTCGCGCGACATCCAAGCCGGCCCTTACGACGATTTCCTCCAGACAGACGCCTCGATCAATAGAGGCAATTCGGGCGGCCCCCTGTTTAACGCGCGCGGCGAAGTGATCGGGGTCAATACAGCCATCGTCTCTCCGTCTGGCGGCAGCATAGGCATCGGTTTCGCCGTGCCGTCCCGAACCGCACGAAGCGTTGCCGATCAGCTGATCCGCACCGGCCGGATCGAGCGCGGGTTCATCGGAGTGCGTCTCCAGGAGGTGACGCCGTCGATTGCCCAGGCACTTGGCATATCGAGCACCAAGGGGGCGCTGGTCGCCTCGGTCGAGCCCGGCAGTCCGGCGGAGAAGGCCGGCTTACAATCGGGAGATGTAATCACCCGGTTCAACGGCAAAGACATCCAGGGCGTCCATGACTTGACGCTGGCGGCAGCGAACGAAAAGCCAGGGTCGAAAGCGACGTTGACAAGGAACCGCGGCGGCTCCGAGCAGGAGGTGGAGCTGACCGTCGGTCAACGCAAGGACGAGGAGGTGCAGACCGGTGCCGTTCCGAGTCCGGAAGCGGCGGGCCAACGGCTCGGACTGTCGCTCAGCCCCATTCCGGACGAGGCGCGTCAACAACTCGGTCTCCAGCCGGGTACCACCGGGGTGTTTATCCAGGAGGTGGCGCCAAATAGCCCCGCCGCCGAGAACGGCCTTCGGCCTGGTGACGTCATCGTCTCGGCCAACAACCGCAACGTGACGCAGCCGTCGGATGTCCAGCAAGAGTCGACGAAATCCCGCCAGCAGAAAAAGCCCATCCTGTTCCGCATCGAAAGGCAAGGACAATCGCTTTTCGTTGCAGTGGCCCCTTCCTGACGCGGCGCTGCGTCAGGCTAGGCGCGCTCCTGGTAAGTGGCCGCATTGACAGCACGCCAATTCCGGCGAGGCCGCGCGTTCCTTATAGGGGATGCCGCACATGTGACGCCCCCAACAGGCGCTTTCGGTGGCAATTCAGGCATCCACGACGCATATAACCTTGCCCGGAAGCTTGCAGTAGTAGCACGCGGTCATGCCGATCCCTCGTTGCTGGATAGCTATGACATTGAGCGCCGGCCGGTCATCGAGGCTACGTTGGCGCAAGCGCTCGCCCGCCTACAGAAATGGTTCGACGATCCGTCGAAGCGGTTGCCTCCTCCGGTTGCGATCGTCGAGGATTACGACGTGGTATTTGGCCAGCGCTACACTGCAGGCATCGTGGCTCGGGAATCCACTCCGGACGATCACCGTTCCAAAAATCCACGGAGCTGTCAGGTCGCCCTGGCACGCGTTTACCGCATTTCGCGGTCGAGCGCGCCGGCCAGCAGATTTCGAGTCTCGATTTGTGCGATCGCGACCTTCTTCTCCTCTGCGGCGACGAAGCATGGTGTCAGGCTGCTGACGCCGTAAGCCAACGCCTCCGTATGCCGCTGACCTGCCACGCCTTGGGTGCCAATGGGGATCTGATTGACTTGGACCATCGGTGCCTTCCGCGCCCGAGGTTGAAAGCGGCGGTGCTGTCTTGGTCAGGCCGGACGGCTTTGTCGCGTGGCGGTCATCGCACGGTGTGCCTGATCCGTACAGGTGCTGATCGAAACAATTGACGGGTTTGGTTTCCGCACGCAGGCACACGAACACCATCGGTGAGCGGCGGATGCCTCCTGCGTTCTGGCACGCCGATGTCGTCGCCGCGAATGCGGGCGATGCCAAGGGCGCAGACGGCCAGCGCACAAAGCCCGGCCGCTACGACTCCCTTGCCGATCCCATCGCCTGGAATGGCCGCGATCCCATGGCTTCGCATCGGTCCGGTCTTCCCTTGTGGCGCTAAACTCCGATGGACCACCGTGGCCTTGGCAGACCGAATGTCGCCATTACCGCAAATGGTCAATCAAACCGTTCAGCAGGAGCAGCAACGCCCCAGCGACGACAGCCGCGGCCGCGTCGTCCAGCATGATGCCGGCCCCACCCCTTACCTTGTCATGCATGATACGGATGGGCCAAGGCTTGACGACGTCGAAAAACCGGAAAGCAAGGAAGCCTGCTGCCCACCAGAGTGGGTCGATCGGAAGCATGGAAAGTGTCACGGCGGCGCCGAAGGTCTCATCGATGACGACGATCTGCGGGTCCTCCGTCCCGGTACGGGAGATGACATGCGACGACGCCCATACGCCGACGGCGAACAGGGCCGCATAGGCAAGCACGGTCAGCCAAGGCGATGCCGGTATCAGAGCTGCGGCAACAGCCACTCCAACCATTGCGCCGGCCGTGCCCGGCCATATTGGAGATAATCCCGCGCCAAGAGAGGTCGCGAGCACGTAGGCGAACTTGGGTGGAAATTTATGCATCGAGTTTCGGCCGGCTTTCCGAGGATGGCAAACAATCATAGTCACATCGTTCGGGTGCGACCGCCAGACCGTCGGCCGATCTGCTCCGTCAGCCTGGCGAGCGCCTTAATCCGCCGGCCGCATTCGCCGAAAGAAATCGCTGTTGCGGCGAGTTGGAATGTTGCTGAGCCCGGTCTCGGCCCGCTTTGACCAATTGGAACGGTAGCGACGGTGGAACAAACCCGCAAATTGCTGGTAAAGCTCGGTGAAACGACATCGTCAGAGGAGCCGCCATGATCGCCGGTCTCATGAAAAGTCGCATCGACCCGCTATGGGAGCAGGCCGCCTCTCCGCTGATCGGGATCGGCATGACGCCGAACCAGGTTACGGCCAGTGGGCTCGTGCTAGTCGCTTTGTCGTCGGCGGCCTACGTCTATCACCATTCAAGCCTTGCCTTTGGCCTTTGCCTGGCGTTTGCCTTCACCTTCGATGCGCTGGACGGTGCTGTCGCCCGCCGAACAAATATGATCACCAAGGCCGGTGGCTATTTCGACGCTGTCGTCGACCGCTATCAGGAATTGGCCGTCTTTGCGGCTATCGGCTGGGTCGCCGATCTGTGGGCGATCGCAATGTTCGCGTTCGCCGGCGGGATACTCACAAGTTACGCCAAGGCGCGGACGGCGCTGGAAATCCCTGTGGAAAACCATGGTTGGCCGGATTTCTTCGAGCGGATGGAACGTCTGGTTTTCATTTGCGTGCTGCTCGCCGCCGACGGAGTCGCGGCCGCCCTGGGCGCGGCATCGCCCTGGATTCTGGCGGGTGGGTTCGCGCTTTACGCAGTGCTGGCCAACGCCACAGCGCTGCAACGGATCAGTCGCGCATTCACGATGCTGAAACGAGCCGACGGAAAGCAGCCGTGAGACTGCAGCCCACTTGCGCGTAGTCTCACATGAAGGTATATCATGCTTCACATGAGGAGGCAGTGATGATGCTGGCGTTCGGAAATGTCGCCGACGTGCTGGGCTTGCCGCCCAAGGAAACGGCTGCACGGTCGCCATTCGGGCTGATGGCTCGAATTGAGGACGGATTGCCCATCGGCGCGCTCGAACGCGTCTCACAATTGCTGGCACCGGCCGATGCCCAGTTCAAATATCGCCTCGTTCCAAAGGCAACCTATGAACGTCGCAAGAGGGGTGCTCTTCGACTGTCTTCGGAAGAGGGCATGCGGGTGGCACGAGTTGCTCGTGTATGGGACTTGGCCCTCGACGTCTGGAAGGTCGAAGATGAGGCTCGTGACTTTCTATTTCGGCCTCATCCCATGCTGGAAGACCGGCGCCCGATCGAAATGGTCATCCAAAACGAGATCGGCGCCGAGCTGGTGATCGATATCCTTGCAGGCCTGAAGTACGGCACCGCCGCTTGACGGCGCAGATACTCGATCGGACGCTGCTGTGCTTCAGGATCGGCGATCCTGCCGGCACTTATCCGATCTTTGACGCGACGGGCTCGACGATTGCGCCCGGCCGCTGGAACACGCCCGGCAGCCCGGTGATCTACGCCAGCGAGCATTATTCGACTGCCTTGCTGGAAAAGCTAGTGCACGGCAGCGGCAGACTGCCGCCCAACCAGCACTACGTCCAGATCATGGTTCCGCGCGGGCTGAGCTACGAGACCTTTTCTCAGCCGTCGCTGCCGGGTTGGGACGTAATGCCGGCAAAGGTGAGCAAGGAATTCGGTGAGACTTGGTGTATCGAGCGCCGCAGCGCGATCGTAATCGTGCCAAGCGTCGTGGCTCGCCTCGACAACAACGTGTTGATCAATCCGGCCCATCCGGAGTTTGCCTTGATCACCGCCAGCCTGCATCAGCCCGTGTATTGGGACAGGCGGCTGTTCGGTTCCTGAGCGGGGCCGGGAGGGGAGGTTCCTGCCTCCTGCGGTCGATTGCTCAAACTCGTCAGCGCCAGCCCAAGCCCGGAGCGACATGGGTCAGGATCGCCTCGATGACGTGGGCATTGTAGTCGACGCCGAGCTGATTGGGGACGGTGAGCAGCAGCGTGTCGGCCTCGGCGATGGCTTCGTCGCCCTTTAGCTGCTCGATCAGGACGTCCGGCTCGGCGGCATAGGAGCGGCCGAACACGGCAAGCCTGTCTGCCTCGATATAGCCGAAATGATCTCCGCTTTGGTTGCCGCCGAAATAGGCCCGGTCGCGATCGTCGACAAGCGCAAAAATGCTCCGGCTGACCGACACCCGCGGCTCGCGCGTGTGTGCGGCCGCCTTCCAGGCCTCACGAAAAGCCCGGATCTGTTCGGCCTGCTGGATGTGAAACGGCTTTCCCCCCTCATCGAATTTGAGCGTGGAGCTCTGCAGGTTCATCCCCAGTTTCGCCGCCCATTCAGCGGTGGCGTTTGTGGCGGCGCCCCACCAGATGCGCTCGCGCAGGCCCTCCGAGTGCGGCTCGACGCGAAGCAGGCCAGGCGGGTTGGGAAACATCGGCCGCGGGTTGGGCTGCGCAAAGCCTTTGCCCAGCAACACTTCGAGCAGCACTCCGGTGTGTCTGCGGGCCATGTCGGCATCGCTCTCGCCCTCTTGCGGGGCGTAGCCGAAGTAGCGCCATCCCTCGATTACCTGCTCCGGCGAGCCGCGGCTGATGCCCAGTTGCAGACGCCCTCCGGCGATTAGGTCGGCGGCGCCGGCGTCCTCCGCCATATAGAGCGGGTTCTCGTAACGCATGTCGATCACCGCCGTGCCGATCTCGATTCGGCTGGTCTTCGCCCCAACCGCTGCCAGCAGCGGGAAGGGCGAGGCGAGCTGGCGCGCGAAGTGATGCACGCGGAAATACGCGCCGTCCGCACCCAGCTCCTCGGCCGCGACGGCCAGCTCGACGGACTGCAAAAGCGCATCGGCTGCCGTCCGCGTCTGTGATTGCGGCGAGGGCGTCCAGTGCCCGAACGAGAGGAAACCAATCTTCTTCATGAAATAGCCAGCCTAGAGGGAAGACAGGTGCAGACTATGCTTCGACGCGGAGCAAAGCATCCCGAAATCGGTACCGACGGCCCAGTTTGAGGTGAACGGTCCGTTGTTGATCAGCGATGCCGTCAATGGCGAGCCTGTTGCCGGCGCGAGCGCATCTAGGAAGGCGCCGCGAATGCGAGCACTATCGCGATGAGGAGCAACAGCGGCCCCATCCATTTAAAATGGGTTCCAAAGTTGGTCCACCATGCCTGCCGTTGGCCCGGGCGAGCTTGAGAGGGGTCCGAGAAAAATCCGAAGCCGACGCCAGCCATCCACAACCCGGCGCAGAACATGATGAACTCGTCGATGTAATCCGCGACCACGCTTCGAAGCTTTCGAATTATGCCGCTGCTACATGCGCCGAATTCGAGCCGATATAGTTACGGATCGTTTCGATGATCCGGTCCTGGTCAGCCTCGCTCAGATAGGGATGCATCGGCAGGCACAGGATGCGCTTCGGCAGCTCTTCCGAAACGGCAAGGCCGGTCGGCGTGCGCGGATAGTCGCGATAGGCAATCTGGCTGTGCAGCGGTTTCACATAGTAGATGACCGACGGAATGCCCTTTTCACCGAGATGTGCCTTGAGCCCGTCGCGTTTCGGCGTTTCGATGGCGTATTGCGCCCAGGCCGAGCGGCCGCCGCCCAGATTGCGTGCCGCCTTGACGATATCGCCGAGACCTTCGGCATAGCGATTGGCGACCGCTTGCCGCGCCACCATCTCGTCCTCGAGGATGGCCAGCTTCTCTATCAGGATCGCCGCCTGAAGCGTGTCGAGCCGTGAATTGATGCCGACGCGGACATTGTCGTATTGCGTTTCGCCTTTGCCGTGAAAGGCGAACGAGCGCAGCTGTTCGGCCAGCGCATCGTCATTGGTGAACATCGCACCGCCGTCGCCATAGCAGCCGAGCGGCTTTGCCGGATAGAAGCTGGTCGAGCCGACGGTGCCGAACGAGCCGCACATCTTGCCATCGGCCGAGCCCCCGGTCGCCTGCGCCGCATCCTCGATGACCATCAGGCCTTCGCGATCGGCGATGGCCATGATCGCCTCGTAATCGGCGGCGAGGCCGAACAGGTCGACGGGAATGATTGCCTTCGGCCTCAGCCGGCCTTCCGCCTTGATCATGGCGATTGCTGCCTCGAGGCTGGCGGTGTCGATGTTGTAGCTGTCGGCATCGACATCGACGAACACCGGTTCGGCCTTGGTCAGCGCCACCACTTCGGCCGTGGCGGCAAAAGTGAAGCTCGGCACGAACACCGCGTCGCCCGGGCCGATGCCGGCGGCAAACAGCGGCAACAGCAGCGCATCGGTGCCGTTGGCGCAAGCGACCACGTGCTTGGTGCCGATATAGGCGGAGAGCTTGTTTTCGAATTCGGTGACCTGAGGTCCGAGGATATAGCGGCCTTCGTCGACGACCCGGTCGATTGCCGCTTTCAGCCTGTCGCGGATGCGTTCGCGCTGCGCGCCAAGATCGATGAACTGCATGTCGGCCTCAAACGGTTTAGTCAGATAACCGGCCGCTGGTAGCAGACTTGGCACGGCCGAGAAAGCCGCAGGGCAAAACCCTGAATTGCTCAAATGTCGCAGCCTGTTACCGCTGACTTCCGACCTGCCCTCTTAAACGCGGGGAAATCCGGGCTTCGGCCGGCTCGATATGGACCTTCACAGCCCGTCCCGCCGGGTCGACGAAACATAAAGTGATCGCGGCAGACAGGTGCTTGAGCGTGTTGCCAGCCGGTCAGGCGATTTCATGCCGCCATGGCGGGTTGGCGCCGGCCCGCGAGACCGTCACAGCCGCGGCTTTCGCGCCGAGCGTCAGCGCCTTATGGATGGCTTCTTCCGGCAGGCTGGCGATTGCCGTCTTCGACAACAGGCCCTGTTCGTGCAAGGAGGCAAGGATGCCGGCATTGAATGTGTCGCCGGCGCCGACCGTATCGACCACCTCGACCTTGTCCGGCACGACCGTGACCCGGTGCCGGCTGCTGTAGCCGACTGCGCCCTCGCTGCCGTGGGTGACCACGATCAGCTTCGGGCCGCGCTCCAGCCAGTTGCGCACGACGTCCTCATGCGAGCCGGCTTCGCCGAACCAGTTCAGATCCTCGTCCGACAATTTGACGATGTCGGCCATCGCCATCATGCCGCGGATGCGCCTGAGGTGCTTGGCCTTGTCGGGAATGAAGTTTGGCCGGATGTTGGGGTCGAGCATCATCACTCGGCGCTCATGCTCGCGTCGCATGAACTCTTCATAGGCCGACCCGGCCGGCTCCGAGATCAGGCTGATGGCGCCGAACAGCATGGCCTCGATCTCGCTGCCGAGTTCCGGCAGGTCCTCGATGGTCAGCATGCGCCCGGCGGTGTTTTCGTCATAGAAGGTGTAGGTCGCCTGGCCGTTGTTGAGCCGCACGAAGGCGAGCGTAGTCGGGCGCGGCGAGGTGTGTGCATAGGTGGAACTGACCTTGCTGGCTCCCAGTGCCTCCCTGAGCTGGCCCCCGAACAGATCCGACGACAGGCCGGAGAAGAAGGCAGCGGGCGCGCCGAGCCGGCCAAGCGCAATTGCCGAGTTGAAGACGGCACCGCCGACATAGGGCGCGAAGGCCGACTCGCCCTCCGTCGTGGTCCGCGGCAGCATATCGATCAGGGCTTCGCCACAGCAGAGGATCATGAAGTCTTGCTTTCCGGCGGATAGATCACGCCCTTGCGAATGATGATGTTGGCATAAAGCCGCGGCTCGCTCGTCGCGACGATCGCGTGTGCGGCCTTGACCCGTGCATAAAAGTCGGCGCCGGCAAGCGCAACCACCTTGCGGCCCGGCGCACGGCTGGCGCAGATCGCTTCCATCTCATGGTGAACCGGATCGGCGAGCAGGGGATCGCCTTTGGCCGAAGCGCGAAACAGCGCCTGCGGCACGGCGTCGTCGACCGGCAATACGCTCAATACCGCATCGAGCACCGGAACGAGATGATGACCGTCGGCGCGGATCAGCCGCTGTGCCTGCTGCTCGGCCGGGTAGTTGCCGTCGACCAAGGCGATCTCGTCGCCATGGCCCATGGCGCGCAATATCGCCAGAAACTCCGGGCCGAGCAGCGCCGGGATGCCGATCAGCATGCTCAGAAGCTCCGGGAAATCGTGGTCGAGCCGATAAGGAAGCGCTCCGACAGCGGCAGGCTGGCGCCACCCAGCGCCCGCGCATGGATGCCGACGGTTCCCTCGCGAATGGCCGGCAGCCTCAGGCCCTCGCCGTCGATCCGGCCGATGGCCTGGATGACGGCATCGACAAGCCGCCTGCGCACGGCAATCGGCATCCACCCGTCGATCACTGCGGCTTCGAAATCAATGACGGAGGACGCCGAAACGATGGCATAGGCCAGCGCCTGCGAGGCGCTGGCGATCCAGTCGTCGAGCTCGGCGCCGATCTCGCCCCAGTCCCCCGGTGATGTCCACAGATGCGAGGCCTCGATGCCACGCGCGTTGAGCGCCTTTTCCAGCATGGCGATCGACGCCACGTCGATCAACTGCGTCGGCTTGCCGTCCGGCCCGGGCACCGGCATCGAGCCCAGCGCGCCGGCATTGCCGGTTGGGCCGCCAAACAACCGGCCGTTCAGCACGATGCCGCCGCCGGCAAAGGCGCCGATGTAGAAATAGACGAAATCGCGTGCCGCACCCGCCGCGTGGCCGAACACGAGCTCGGCACCGCAGGCCGAGGTGGCGTCGTTCTGCAGATAGACTGGAAATTCGCATTGCGCCTGGATGTCGGCGCGGATGTCGCGATGGCGCCATTCGTCCATGATTTCGCGCGGTGCGCCGGCGGTATCGGCCCAGTTCCACAATTCGAACGGCATGGCGATGCCAAGCCCGGCAATGCGCTTGTCCTGCGCCGGGGTGAGCTCGCCGCGCATCTTGTTCATGCCGCCTGTGACGAATTCCACCGTCTCGCGCGGGGCAGGGTAGCGGTAGGAATGCTGCAGCATCGAGCGTACGTTGCCGAGGAAATCGATCAGCACCAATTCGGCGCTGCGGCGGCCGATCTTCAGGCCGATGAAATAGGCACCATCGGGATTGAGCGCCATGGGTATCGAGGGCTGGCCGATCTTGCCGCGCAACGGCGCCTGGCGGACGAGCAGGTCGTCCTCCTCCAGCTCGCGCATGATCACTGAGACCGTCTGCGCCGAAAGGCCGGTCATGCGTGCAATGTCGGATTTGGCCAGGCTGCCATGCTGGCGCACCAGCGACAGCACCAGCCGCTCATTGTGGTCCCGCATGCCGCTTTGATTGGTGCCGCGGTGCAGACGGCTTTCGGCCGCATTGGGCGAACCGTGCCTCGTAACGCCGGTCTCCACCCTGTTCCTCCGTCGTTTCCCCTCAATGCTTTTGGTCTAGAGTGGGTGAACAATCCTGCGTTGTCAATAATAAATAAGAGTGATTTAATTATTGACAGTGCTGGCGGACTGGTGTCTCTTGGGATCGGCGCCGATGCTGGGAGATTTCGTCGGACGCGCTGCAGATGTCGGTTGGCCGGCATCCTAAATGGTTCCATGGGAGGAAAATCGTGACCACGTCAAAACTGTTGAAATCCACCGTGTTCGCCGCGGCCGGACTGAGCCTGATGGCCTTTGCGTCGACGGCATCGGCCGCCGGGGTCGGCGCCTGCTTGATCACCAAGACCGACACCAATCCCTTCTTCGTCAAGATGAAGGAAGGTGCGACGGCCAAGGCCAAGGAGCTTGGCGTTGATCTCAAGACTTACGCCGGCAAGATCGACGGCGACAGCGAGAGCCAGGTGGCTGCAATCGAGAGCTGTATCGCCGACGGCGCCAAGGGTATCCTCATCACCGCGTCCGATACCAAGGGCATCGTGCCGACGGTGAAGAAAGCGCGGGACGCCGGGCTGTTGGTGATCGCGCTCGACACGCCGCTTGATCCGATCGATGCGGCTGACGCGACCTTCGCGACGGACAATCTGGAAGCCGGCAAGCTGATCGGCGCATGGGCCGCTGCGACGCTCGGCGATAAGGCCAAGGATGCCAAGATCGGCTTCCTCGACCTGACGCCGTCGCAGCCGACGGTCGACGTGCTGCGCGACCAGGGCTTCATGATGGGCTTCGGCATCGACGTGAAGGACCCCAACAAGATTGGCGACGAGGACGACCCGCGCATCGTTGGCCATGACGTGACGAACGGCAATGAAGAGGGCGGCCGCAAGGCGATGGAGAACCTTCTGCAGAAGGACAACACCATCAACGTCATCCACACCATCAACGAGCCGGCAGCTGTCGGCGCCTACCAGGCGCTCAAGGCCGTCGGTCTCGAAAGCCAGGTGCTGATCGTCTCGGTCGACGGTGGTTGCCCCGGGGTGAAGTCGGTCACCGAAGGCGTGATCGGCGCTACCTCGCAGCAATATCCGCTGCAAATGGCGGCGCTCGGCATCGAGGCGATCGCCACTTTCGCCAAGGACGGGACGAAGCCGAAGCCGACCGAAGGCAAGAACTTCTTCGACACCGGCGTCAACCTTGTCACCGACAAGCCCGCCAACGGTGTGAAGTCCATCGACACCAAGGAAGGCCTCGCCAAGTGCTGGGGCTGAGGCTGGCCTGACCGGCAACAGATCGCGATCGGCCGGGGCTTGATCCCCGGCCGCTCAGGGTGGACGATGTGCCGGTCTAAACGCAAAGAGTCCCGGCGGCAGACCGGAAGGCGTGGACGGCGTTGGCTCTTGGCTGAAGCCCAGGGGAGGAAACATGTCTCAAGCACAAGAATTCGAAAAAGTTCTATCGAGCAGCGACACAAGCGTCGCCGCGTTCGACGAGCATAAATCGGCCGTCAAGCGCGCCCAGCATTTCCTGCATTCCACGCCGGCAGCGGTGCCGCTGATCGTGCTGGTTCTCGCGATAATTATCTTTGGCATCACCATCGGCGGGCGTTTTTTTTCATCCTATACGCTGACGCTGATCCTTCAGCAGATCGCCATTGTCGGCATTCTGGGCGCCGCGCAGACGCTGGTGATCCTGACCGCCGGCATCGACCTGTCGATTGGCGTGATCATGGTGATTTCGGCTGTGATCATGGGCAATTGCGCGGTCAGCTACGGTATGCCGGCCGTGCTCGCGGTGGCAATCGGGCTTATCGCTGGTGGCGCATGCGGCCTGCTCAACGGGGTGCTGGTCGCCTACATGAAGCTGCCGCCCTTCATCGTGACGCTAGGCACCTGGAACATCGTCATGGCCACCAACTTCATCTATTCGGCCAATGAGACGATCCGCGACACCGACGTCGACGTTCAGGCGCCTCTGCTGCACCTGTTTGCCTTGAGCTTCAAGGTCGGCACGGCCGTGCTGACGCTTGGCGTCATTGCCATGGTCGTTCTCGTATTGGTCCTCTGGTACGTGCTCAACCACACCGCGTGGGGCCGCCATGTCTACGCGGTTGGCGACGATCAGGAGGCCGCGAAACTGTCGGGCATCCAGACGAAGAAGGTGCTGATGACTGTCTATGCCCTTGCCGGGCTGATTGCCGCCTTCGCAGCCTGGGTCTCCATCGGCCGCAATGGCTCGATCTCGCCTTCCGCCGCCGTGACCGACTACAATCTTCAGGCCATCACCGCGACGGTGATCGGCGGTATTTCGCTGTTCGGCGGCCGCGGCTCGATCCTCGGCACGCTGTTCGGCGCCATGATCGTCGGCGTCGTCTCGATGGGCCTCAACATGCTGGGCGCCGATCCGCAGTGGAAGGTGCTGCTCACCGGCGTGCTGATCATCGGCGCCGTGGCGATCGATCAATGGATCAGAAAGGTTTCGGCATAGCCATGACCCAGGAACCCATCCTCACCGCGCGCAGCCTGGTCAAGCGCTACGGTCGCGTCACCGCACTCGACAATGCCGATTTCGATCTCTATCCGGGCGAAATCCTTGCCGTCATCGGCGACAATGGCGCCGGCAAATCGTCGCTCATCAAGGCGATTTCCGGCGCGGTCGTGCCCGATGAAGGTGAGATCCGGCTTGAAGGCAAGCCCGTTGCCTTCAAGTCGCCGATGGAGGCCCGCGAGGCCGGCATCGAGACCGTCTACCAGAACCTGGCTCTGTCGCCGGCGCTGTCCATCGCCGACAACATGTTCCTCGGCCGGGAGATCCGCAAGCCGGGGTTCCTCGGCGAATGGCTGCGCATGCTCGATCGCCCGGCGATGGAAAAGCGCGCCCGCGACAAGCTCACGGAGCTTGGCCTGATGACCATCCAGAACATCAGCCAGGCCGTGGAAACGCTTTCCGGCGGCCAGCGTCAGGGTGTGGCGGTGGCGCGCGCCGCCGCCTTTGGCAGCCGGGTGGTGATCATGGATGAGCCGACGGCCGCACTTGGCGTCAAGGAGAGCCGCCGCGTCCTCGAACTGATCCTCGACGTGAAGAAGCGAGGCCTGCCGATCGTGCTGATTTCACACAACATGCCGCATGTCTTCGAGGTGGCGGACCGCATCCACATTCACCGGCTTGGCCGTCGCCTGTGTGTCATCGATCCCAAGCAGCATACGATGTCCGACGCCGTCGCCTTCATGACCGGCGCCAAGGTGCCGCCGGAAGCGGCGCTGGCAGCTTGAGCAAGAGCTTGAGGCCCATCGCCGAGGAACCCGAACGCGCTGTTTCCAAATGCCAAATTGCCGCAGGGCAACCCGGCTTTCGGTCGACTGAATCGATTGAACATCCGGTGGGATACACTAGCATTGGTAGAGATGGTGAAAGCCGCATGATCCTGGCAACGTCACGAGAGGCAGCATGACGCGCGCGATGACAACCGAAGCTCCTCCGCCCACACTCGAAAACCCGGATCCCAAGACGCTCGCCGACGAAGTCTTGCAGGCCCTCAAATACAGGGTCGGCAAGGGCACCAACGTTGCAACCCAGTACGACTGGCTCACCGCCTCGATCAAGGTTGTGCGCGACCGCATCGTCGATCACTGGATGCAGGCGACCCAAGAGGCCTACGCCCAGCAGGAAAAGCGCGTCTATTACCTGTCGCTGGAATTCCTCATCGGCCGCCTGATGCGCGATGCCTTCTCCAATCTCGGCCTGATGGACAATATGCGCGAGGCGCTGTCGTCGCTTGGCGTCGACCTCGACATCATTGCAGCGCTCGAACCGGACGCTGCCCTTGGCAATGGCGGTCTTGGCCGGCTCGCCGCCTGTTTCATGGAAAGCATGGCTACCGTCGATATCCCCGCGCATGGCTACGGCATTCGCTATGCCAACGGCATGTTTCGGCAGGAGATTCATGACGGCTGGCAGGTGGAACTGCCCGAGACATGGCTCGATCACGGCAATCCCTGGGAGTTCGAACGCCGCGAGCGCTCTTTCGAGGTCGGCTTCGGCGGCTCGGTGGAATCGATCACCTCGAAGGACGGCAGGCTCGAGCGCCACGTCTGGAAGCCGACCGAACATGTTCTGGCCGTTGCTTACGATACGCCAGTGGTCGGCTGGCGGGCCAATCGCGTCAATACGCTGCGTCTGTGGTCCGGCATGCCGGTCGACCCGATCCTGCTCGACAAGTTCAACGCCGGCGATCACATCGGCGCGCTCGCCGAAAGCAACAAGGCCGATGCATTGTCGCGCGTCCTTTACCCGGCCGATTCCCACAAGGCCGGCCAGGAGCTGCGACTGAGGCAGGAGTATTTCTTCTCCACCGCCTCGCTGCAGGACATCGTCCAGCGTCATCTCAGCCAGTATGGCGACTTGCAATCGCTGCCCGACAAGGCGGCGATCCATCTCAACGACACCCATCCGGCGATCGCCGTAGCTGAGCTGATGCGCCTGTTGATGGATGTCCACGGCATGGATTTCGACCAGGCCTGGAGCATCACCAAGCGCACCTTCGGCTACACCAACCACACGCTGCTTCCCGAAGCGCTGGAAAGCTGGCCGGTGCCGCTGTTCGAGCGGCTGTTGCCGCGCCACATGCAGATCGTCTATGCGATCAACGCCGAAGTGCTGCTCGAGGCGCGCGCCTCCGACCAGTTCTCGGACGAGCAGATCAGCCGCATTTCGCTGATCCAGGAAAATGGCGATCGCCGCGTGCGCATGGGCAATCTGGCCTTTGTCGGCTCGCACTCGATCAACGGCGTCTCGGCCTTGCACACGGAATTGATGAAGGAGACGGTGTTTGCCGATCTCCACAGGCTCTACCCGGACCGCATCAACAACAAGACCAACGGGATCACGCCGCGGCGCTGGCTGATCCAGTGCAATCCCGGCCTCACGACACTCACCCGAGAGGCGATTGGCGACGGCTTCCTCGACGACATCGACGAGATAAAGCGGCTTGATCCTTTCGCCGGGGACGCCGCGTTCCGAGACAAGTTCGCCGCCGTCAAACGGGCGAACAAGACGAGGCTTGCCAATCTTGTTGCCGACCGGCTCGGCATCAAGGTGGACCCCTCGGCGCTGTTCGACATCCAGGTCAAGCGCATCCACGAATACAAGCGCCAGCTCTTGAACATTCTCGAAGCGGTCGCGCTTTACGACCAGATCCGCTCACATCCAGAGCGCGACTGGATGCCCCGCGTCAAATTCTTCGGCGGCAAGGCGGCGCCCAGCTATCACAATGCCAAGCTGATCATCAAACTTGCCAACGACGTCGCCCGTGTCATCAACCGCGACCCCGCGGTGCGCGGCTTGCTGAAAGTGGTGTTCGTGCCGAACTACAATGTCAGCCTGGCCGAGATCATGATGCCGGCCGCCGATCTTTCGGAGCAGATATCGACCGCCGGCATGGAAGCCTCCGGCACCGGCAACATGAAGTTCGCGCTGAACGGCGCGCTGACCATTGGCACGCTCGACGGCGCCAATGTCGAGATCAAGGAATGCGTCGGCGACGACAACCTCTTCATCTTCGGCCTGACCACAGAGGAAGTCGCCGAGCGGCGCAACAATGGTTACGATCCGCGCGCCGTGATCGAGGGCTCGCCCGAATTGGCGCAGGCCCTGTCGGCGATTTCATCGGGCGTCTTCTCACCTGACGACCCGGACCGTTATCGCGACCTGATCAACGGTCTTTACCAGAGCGACTGGTTCATGGTCGCCGCGGATTTCGATGCCTACGCCGCAACCCAGCGCGACGTCGATGCCGTCTGGCGCAACAGCCCGGACTGGTACGCCAGAGCCATCCGCAATGTGGCCCGCGTCGGCTGGTTCTCGTCCGACCGCACGATCCGCCAATATGCGAAAGACATATGGCACGTGCCCGCCTGATATGATTGCATGAGACCACGGACAATGTGGCCCTGGTGGAGTGGATTTGACCCTCGCATCCTTTGGAGGGTCAGGCGGCATGCGAATGTCGAATTCAAAACTCCACTAGAAACATACACTTGGTGCCCGGGGAGGATCACTGCCTGATGAGCAAGCCGCGCGAGACCGTTGCGACAAGCGGGCCGGACGGACTGGCGCAAACCAGCGATGTCGCGGCGATTGTCGCGGGCACGCACGGCGACCCGTTTGCCGTGCTCGGCGTGCATGAGGCAGGGAAGGGATTTGTCGCCCGTTGCTTTGTTCCTCATGCCGAGTCCGTCACTGCCTACACGCTGACCGGCAAGAAGGCCGGCGAGCTGTCGAGGCGTGACGATCGCGGCTTCTTTGAAGGCAAACTGTCGCTGCGCAAACGCCAGCCGCTGCGCTACCACGCCAGGAACGCCGGCGGTGACTGGTGGCTGACCGATCCATATTCCTTCGGCCCCGTGCTCGGTCCGCTAGACGATTATTACATCGCCGAAGGATCGCATCTCAGGCTGTTCGACAAGCTCGGCGCCCATCTCATAGACCATGAAGGTGCATCGGGCGTACATTTTGCGGTGTGGGCGCCCAATGCAAGGCGCGTCTCGGTGGTCGGCGACTTCAACGAGTGGGACGGCCGCAGGCATACCATGCGCGTCCGCCGCGACACCGGCATCTGGGAGCTGTTCATTCCCGACATCGGCGCTGGCCGCCCTTATAAGTATGAAATCATCGGGCCGGATGGCGTGAGATTGCCGCTCAAAGCCGATCCGTTCGCCTTCAAGTCCGAACTGCGCCCGGCCACCGCCTCGGTGACGGCTTTACCGCCGGCGCATGAATGGGGTGACGAGGCGCACCGGAACTACTGGCGCAATGCCGACCACAGGCGCGAAGCCGTATCGATCTACGAGGTCCATGCCGGGTCATGGCGGCTTCACGACGACGGCAGCTTCCTGTCTTGGGATGAGCTCGCCGACAGGCTGATCCCGTACGTGGTCGAGACCGGTTTTACCCACATCGAATTCATGCCGATCTCCGAACACCCTTATGACCCGTCCTGGGGCTACCAGACGACGGGTCTTTATGCGCCGAGCGCCCGCTTTGGCGATCCGGACGGTTTTGCCCGCTTCGTCGACGGCGCCCACCGTGCAGGCATCGGCGTCATCCTCGACTGGGTGCCGGCGCATTTCCCTGTTGACGAACACGGTCTGGCAAAGTTCGACGGTACCGCGCTCTACGAACATGCCGATCCGCGCAAGGGCTTCCATCCCGACTGGAACACAGCGATCTATAATTTTGGGCGCCGCGAAGTGATTTCGTTTCTGGTCAACAATGCGCTGTTCTGGGCCGAGAAATATCACGTCGACGGACTGCGCGTCGATGCGGTCGCCTCGATGCTTTATCTCGATTATTCGCGCAAGGCCGGCGAATGGATCCCCAACGAGAAGGGCGGGCGCGAAAACCTCGAGGCGGTCAGCTTCCTGCAGCGTATGAACAAGGAGGTCTACGGCCACCATCCGGGCGTGATGACCATCGCCGAGGAATCGACCTCGTGGCCGAAAGTCTCGCAGCCGGTGCATGAAGGCGGGCTGGGCTTCGGCTTCAAGTGGAACATGGGCTTCATGCACGACACTCTGGAGTATTTTTCCAAGGAGCCGATCTTCCGCAAGCATCACCACAACGACATCACCTTCGGCCTGGTCTACGCCTTCAGCGAGAATTTCGTGCTGCCGCTGTCCCATGACGAGGTGGTGCACGGCAAGGGCACGCTGCTCAACAAGATGGCCGGCGACGACTGGCAGAAATTCGCGACGCTGCGCGCCTATTACGCCTTCATGTGGGGTTATCCCGGCAAGAAGCTGTTGTTCATGGGCCAGGAGTTCGCGCAGCGCCGCGAGTGGAGCGAGGCGCGCGCGCTCGACTGGAACCTGCTCGATTTCCGGCTCCACCGTGGCGTCTGGCAGACGGTGCGCGACCTCAACTATCTCTACCGCTCGCGCCCGGCGCTGCATGCCCGCGACTGCGAGCCGGAGGGCTTTTCCTGGCTGATCGTCGACGACAGCGCGAACTCGGTCTTTGCCTGGCTGCGCAGCGCGCCGGGCGGCAACCCGGTCGCCGTCATTTCCAACTTCACGCCGGTGCCGCGCGACAATTACCGCGTGCCGTTGCCGCAGGCCGGAAAATGGCGCGAGATCATCAACACCGACGCCACGGACTATGGCGGTTCCGGCAAGGGCAACAGCGGCGCGGTCGAGGCTCGAGCGGAAGCGGGAGGAGGCATCTCGGCGACGATGCTTTTGCCGCCATTGTCGACGATCATGCTCGAATTCGTCCCGGACTGAGCTATGTCTGGAGCATCTAACCTGGGAGGATAGGAATGGCTGAAATAAAACGAGCCCAGCCGCTGGCACGCGACGCCATGGCTTACGTGCTGGCCGGCGGCCGTGGCAGCCGGCTCAAGGAACTGACCGACCGCCGTGCCAAGCCGGCGGTCTATTTCGGCGGCAAGACCCGCATCATCGATTTCGCGCTCTCCAATGCGCTCAATTCCGGTATCCGCCGCCTCGGCGTCGCCACCCAGTACAAGGCGCATTCGCTGATCCGCCACCTGCAGCGCGGGTGGAACTTCCTGCGGCCCGAGCGCAACGAGAGTTTCGACATCCTGCCGGCCAGCCAGCGTGTGTCGGAAACGCAATGGTACGAGGGCACCGCCGACGCCGTTTACCAGAACATCGATATCATCGAGGCCTATGGGCCGGAATACATGGTCATCCTGGCCGGCGACCATGTCTACAAGATGGACTACGAAATGATGCTGCGCCAGCATGTCGACGCCGGCGCCGACGTCACCGTCGGCTGCCTCGAAGTGCCGCGCATGGAAGCCACCGGCTTCGGCGTCATGCATGTCGACCCCAAGGACACCATCATCTCCTTCATCGAAAAGCCAGCCGATCCGCCGGGCATTCCCGACAAACCGGATTTTGCGCTGGCCTCGATGGGCATCTATGTGTTCAAGACCAAGTTCCTGATGGAGCAGTTGCGTCGCGATGCGGCAGAGCCCGGCTCGAGCCGCGACTTCGGCAAGGACATCATCCCCTACATCGTCGAGCACGGAAAGGCGATCGCCCATCGCTTCGCCAAATCCTGCGTGCGCTCGACCGCCGAGAACGAGGCCTATTGGCGCGACGTCGGCACGGTCGACGCCTATTGGGAGGCCAATATCGACCTGACCGACATCACGCCGGAACTCGACCTCTACGACCGCGACTGGCCGATCTGGACTTACGCCGAGTTGAAGCCGCCGGCAAAGTTCGTGCATGACGAGGATGGCCGCCGCGGGTCGGCCGTGTCGTCTCTCGTGTCGGGCGATTGCATCGTTTCGGGCGCTTCGCTGAAGCGAAGCCTGATCTTCACCGGCGCGCGCATCAATTCCTATTCGACACTGGAGGAGGTCGTCATGCTGCCCGACGTCCATGTCGGCCGCAACGCCAGGCTGAAGCGCGTAGTCATCGATCACGGCGTCAGGATTCCGGAGGGGCTGGTGGTCGGCGAGGATCCCGTCCTCGACGCCAAGCGTTTCCGCGTTTCGGAAAAAGGCATCTGCCTGGTCACGCAGGACATGATCAACAGGCTGGGATCGTAGTGCATGCAGGTTCTGTCGGTGGCGCCCGAGATCTTTCCGCTGGTCAAGACCGGAGGGCTCGCCGACGTAACCGGCGCCTTGCCCATGGCATTGGCCGGCAAGGGCGTCACCATGCGCACGCTCGTCCCCGGCTACCCGCAGGTGATGGGCGCCTTCAAGAAAAAGAAGGCGGTTCAGCAATATCCGTTGCTGCAGGGCGGCAAGGCGTCGGTGCACGCCGTCCAGATCGCCGGCCTCGACCTGTTCGTGCTCGACGCGCCGCATCTTTTCGACCGCCCCGGCGGTCCATACGGCAACGCGACCGGCGCCGACTGGCCGGACAATTGGCGGCGGTTCGCTGCCTTGAGCCAGGTAGGCGGCGACATCGCTGGGGGCTCCATCTCGGGCTACCTGCCCGATATCGTCCATGCCCATGACTGGCAGTCGGCAATGACGCTCGCCTACATGCGCTACGGCAAGGCGGTCGGCACGCCGTCGATGATCACCGTGCACAACCTCGCCTTCCAGGGCCAGTTCGGCGCCAGCATCTTTGGCGAGCTTGGCCTGCCGGCGGCGGCGATGGCGCTCGACGGCGTCGAATATTACGGCGGCGTCGGCTTCCTCAAGGCCGGCCTGCAGGCCGCCTGGGCGATCACCACGGTCAGCCCGACCTATGCGCAGGAAATCCGTTTGCCCGAATTCGGCATGGGCCTCGACGGCCTGATCAACATGCGCTCCGTCGATCTCCATGGCATCGTCAACGGCATCGATACCGAGATATGGAACCCGGAAACCGACAAGCATCTGGTCTCCAACTACACGGCAAAGACGCTTAAGGCGCGAATGCCCAACAAGGCCGCGGTCGAGGACCGGTTCAGCCTCGATCGCGATGACAGCCCGATCGTCTGCGTCGTCAGCCGGCTGACCTGGCAAAAGGGCATGGACATATTGGCTGCGGCCGTCGACGGCATCGTCGCGGCAGGGGCACGGCTGGCAATCCTTGGGTCTGGCGACGCTGGGCTGGAAGGCACGTTGCTTGCCGCCGCAGCCCGCCATCGTGGCCGCATCGGCGTCGTCGTCGGCTATGACGAGGGGCTCTCCCACACCATGCAGGGCGGCTGCGACGCCATCATCATCCCGTCGCGCTTCGAACCTTGCGGGCTGACGCAACTTTACGGCCTGCGCTATGGGTGCGTGCCGGTCGTCGCGCGCACCGGCGGCCTTGCCGACACGGTCATCGATGCCAACGAAGCCGCCATCTCTGCCGGCGTGGCGACCGGCTTCCAATTCGCGCCCGCCAATGCCGGCGCCTTGCTGCACGCCGTCCGCCGCCTTGTCGAGGCGCATGCCAATCCCGCGGTGTGGACGTCGATGCAGCGGCAAGGCATGAAGGCCGACGTTTCGTGGGACAAAAGCGCCGAAAAATATGTTCAACTCTATCGCTTGCTGCTTTCGAAAAGGGCTGCCTGACTGATGATCCGCACCGTCGCCACCAAACCCTATCCCGACCAGAAACCCGGCACCTCCGGGCTGCGCAAGAAAGTCCCGGTGTTCCAGCAGGAGCACTATGCCGAGAACTTCATCCAGTCGATCTTCGACGCGCTGGATGGATTCGATGGCAAAACCCTGGTGATCGGCGGCGACGGCCGCTTTTATAACCGCGAGGTCATCCAGAAGGCCATCGCCATGGCCGCGGCAAACGGCTTCGGTAAGGTGATGGTCGGGCAGGGCGGCATCTTGTCGACGCCGGCCGCTTCGCATGTAATCCGCAAATACAAGACCTTCGGCGGCATCATCCTGTCGGCCAGCCACAATCCGGGTGGCCCACATGAGGATTTCGGGATCAAGTACAATGCCGGCAACGGCGGCCCGGCGCCGGAAAAGCTGACCGACGCAATCTTCGAAAAAACCAAGGCGATTTCAAGCTTCAAGATCGCCGATATCGGGCCGGTCGACATCGACACGATCGGCACGGTCAAGGCGGCTGACATGACCGTCGAAATCATCGATCCGGTTGCCGACTATGCCGATCTGATGGAAAGCCTGTTCGATTTCAAGGCCTTGCGGGCGCTGTTCAAATCGGGCTTCCGCATGCGCTTCGACGCCATGCATGCGGTGACAGGCCCCTACGCCAAGGAGATCCTCGAAAACCGGCTCGGCGCGCCGAACGGCACCGCCCGCAATTTCATTCCGCTGCCGGATTTCGGCGGCCACCATCCCGATCCCAATCTGGTGCATGCAAAACACCTCTACGACGAGATGATGGGCCCGAATGCGCCCGACTTTGGCGCTGCCTCTGATGGCGATGGCGACCGCAACCTGATCATCGGCAAGGGCATTTTCATCACCCCGTCGGATTCGCTGGCCATGCTGGCTGCCAACGCCCATCTGGCGCCGGGCTACAAGGCCGGGCTGAAAGGCATAGCCCGTTCGATGCCGACCAGCGGTGCTGCCGACCGCGTCGCCGAAAAGCTCGGCATCGGCATCTATGAAACGCCGACCGGCTGGAAGTTTTTCGGCAATCTGCTCGACGCCGGCATGGCGACGATCTGCGGCGAGGAGAGTGCGGGGACCGGCTCCAACCATGTACGCGAAAAGGACGGCCTGTGGGCGGTGCTTTTGTGGCTCAACATCCTTGCCGTGCGCGGCGAAAGCGCCAAGCAGATCGTCACCCAGCATTGGGCAGCCTACGGCCGTAACTACTATTCGCGGCACGATTACGAGGAGGTCGAGACCGACCGTGCCAATGCGCTCGTCGACGAACTGCGCGCCAAGCTCGGCTCGCTGCCTGGCACCAGCGTGCGCGGCATGACGATCGCCAGCGCCGATGATTTCGCCTATCACGATCCGGTCGACGGCTCGGTCAGCAAGAACCAGGGCATCAGGGTGTTGTTCGAAGGTGGCTCGCGCGTCGTCTTCCGCCTGTCCGGCACCGGCACCTCGGGCGCGACACTGCGGCTTTATGTCGAGCGCTACGAGCCGGACAACAGCCGCCACGATCTCGACACCCAGGAGGCGCTTGCCGACCTGATTGCGGCGGCCGACGATATCGCCGGGATTCGCAGCCATACCGGCCGCGCCAAGCCGAGCGTGATTACGTGACTTTGGTTGACAGCCGGCCGTCTGAGTTCGGCCTGCGTTGCGAGGCTCCCCCTTCTCCCCTTGTGGGCCTGTTGCGTAATTCGCTGATTGTGATTCTCTTAGACGAAGGTCGGAGGGAATCGCGATGGCAGTGAAGCAGATGGGCCAGTTGAGCTTGGCGGAGGCTTTTCTGGGCGGCAAGTTGGCTGGCGGTTC
>NZ_JAMYOQ010000040.1:0-52917 GCF_040319905.1 Mesorhizobium sp. M0833
CAGCCTGAAGGTGCCGACCAGATCGGTTCCCTCGACCACGGCCTCGGCTAGCGGCCTGTCCTTTTGCTGATGGAGGCCTGTGCCTAAAAGGGCCGCCCAGTTTTCTCGGGTGAGCCTAGCGGCCGTCAGGCCTGACAGTTTCTCGAATTCCGGATTGGCATAGACCACACGCTCCTCAGCGGCAAGGTCCGAAACGGCTATGGCGATCGGCACCTGGTCAAGGAATTTCTTGAACTGTTCGCTTTCCAGTGCGGTTGCAAGGTCAGGTGTATCAAGCAACTGCTCGACCGCTTCGGCCTTCTCTGAATCAGATATCATTTGCGCGCCTGTTCTGCGCGTACAATATCAACGATGCAGCGCGCCCGCCATCGCGCCAAAGCTGTAATTCACGCTCCACGTCATGCACCTGACAACAAGCCCTGCGTCGCATAACGGCCGCACGTCTGACATTGCTGCCGGCCGAAGCAGAGCGGCAAGGGCCCGGCTGCAATCCTGGTGCCCTGAACGTTCAGGCGGGCCCTCGCTGCGTTGCCCATTAAAGTTCTGGTAACTCTCTCAAGTCGGGAGCCAAATGTTACTGGCTCGTTTTGTCCTCCAAAGGTAGCCTGATGTCGAGGCGAGACAGGCGAGACAAAGGAGAAGAACTAAATGGCCACCGTATTGAACGCCAAGGGTGTGCCACTCCCCTACAGCGGGTCCTCGGTAAAGTGGTATTCGGCGACGAATTCGGGCCCGCTACTTTATGGCAGCATCTATAACGACTCGATGTACGCCGACGGCGGCGTTGCCGTCACAATGTATGGCGGCAAGGGCGATGACATCTATTATCTGTATTCATCCAAAAACAAGGCGGTCGAGCTGCCCAACGAGGGTATCGATACCATCTCGACCTGGATGAGCTACAAGCTCCCGGCCAATTTCGAGAACCTGACGGTCACCGGGGACAAACACTTTGCTTTCGGAAACGAGCTAAGCAACATCATTACTGGCGGCTCCGGCCAACAGACGCTCGACGGCCTCCGGGGAGACGACGTTCTCAAAGGCGGGTCCGGGGCCGACATTTTTGTTGTGACCCCCGGGAATGGCAGTGACCTGATCCTCGACTTTGGCGCCGACGATACAGCGCGCGTCGGAAGCTACGGCTTCACCTCCTTCGAAGAAGTGCACGCCAACATGGTGCAAACGGGAGCGAACGTCCGACTCAACCTGTCCGAAAACGAGTTTCTCGTGTTCGCCAACAAGACCATCGACCAGTTCACCCCAGGCCAGTTCGATCTTGCCCTGGACAGGTCGCATCTGGAACTCACCTTTTCGGACGAGTTCAACACGCTGGACCTGTGGAATGGCTCGAGCGGCACCTGGGATTCGAACTTCTGGTGGGGTGCCCCGAATGGCAGCTCGCTCACGAGCAACAAGGAGCTTCAATGGTATATCGACACCAACTACGCTCCGACGCGTTCCGTTAACCCCTTCAGCATCGAGGATGGTGTTCTTACGATTACCGCCGCCCGGGCTCCCGCGGCTATCCAGCCCTACATAGACAATTACAAATACACGTCAGGTTTGCTGACGACCTATGAATCGTTCGCGCAGACCTACGGCTATTTCGAAATTCGGGCCGACATGCCCGAAAAGCAAGGTGTGTGGCCGGCCTTCTGGCTGCTGCCGGCAGACGGCTCCTGGCCACCGGAACTGGACGTCGTGGAGATGCTCGGCCAGGATCCAGGCAAGCTCATTATGACAAGCCACTCGAACGAGACGGGAACTCATACGACAGTGTCCTCGACGGCCTTTGCCGCCGATACGGGAGGGTTCCACACGTACGGGGTGCTGTGGACGGAAGACGAACTCGTCTGGTATTTCGATGATGTGGAAGTTGCCCGTGCCGCAACCCCTTCCGACATGCACGACCCGATGTATATGCTGGTCGATCTGGCAGTCGGTGGTCTCGCGGGGGCGCCTGCCGACGGGCTTGCGACACCTGCGGAGATGCAGATCGACTACATCCACGCCTACGCGCTGAACGATTGGCTTATCTAGGCGCGGCGCCTGGCTGCGGCGGTATGTAGACGTTGTCATCGAGCCTGATTTCGGGCACGATCCTTGCGCGTGGGACCGAACTGAAACCGATGTGAAGGCGATGTCGCATTCCCATTCGTCCGAGCCGCCGCGAACAACGCTCGCTGCGGTCTTGGCCTCTTTCCGCCGCGCGATCGCTGGAATCGCCCTGATGAGCGGTGTCGTCAATGTTCTGGCGCTGACCGGCTCGTTCTTCATGCTGCAGGTCTATGATCGGGTCATACCCGGCCGCAGTGTGCCGACACTCATCGGACTTGCTGTGTTTGCCGGCACGCTTTTCGTCTTTCAGGGTGTCCTTGAACTCATCCGGTCACGTTTGCTTGTACGCATCGGCATGGCGCTGGACGCGCGGTTGAGCGGGCAAGTGTATACCGCCCTTATGCGTTTGCCGTTGCGCACGAAGCTCCCAGGCGACGGCCTTCAGTCTTTGCGGGATCTTGATCAGGTTCGTTCGTTTCTGTCGAGCACTGGTCCGACAGCGCTTTTCGACCTGCCCTGGATGCCGCTGTATTTGATAATTTGCTTCCTGTTCCATTTTTGGATCGGCATGACGGCGCTGGCCGGCGCCATCGTTCTCGCCAGCCTGACTCTGCTTGCCGAAGTTCGCACGAGGGAGCCGGCGAAGAGGGCAAACAGCCAGGCGGCGGCGCGCAATACGCTTGCGGAGGCGACGCGCCGCAATGCAGAGGCTCTGCAGGCGATGGGCTTTGGCGCGCGCATTGCCGAGCGCTGGGCAGGCGTCAACGCCGATTATCTCAACACGAACGCAACAGCCAGCGACCTGGCTGGGACACTCGGGACGATCTCGAAGGTCCTGCGCATGATGCTGCAGTCGGGTATACTGGCGATCGGCGCCTATCTGGTCATTCATCAGGAAGCGACAGCCGGTATTATGATCGCCAGTTCGATTATGATGAGCCGGGCGCTCGCACCGGTCGAACTGGCTATCGCCCATTGGAAGGGCTTTGTCAGTGCTCGCCAGGCATGGACCCGGCTGAGCCAGCTTTTGGCCATGCTTCCCCAGACCGCCACGAGTGTCTCGCTGCCCGCGCCGGTATCTGCTCTTGCCGTCGAAAGCATCAGCGTCACGCCACCCGGCGAGCGGCGTGTGGTTGTGCAGGATGTCGGGTTCGCGCTGGAAAAGGGTGCCGGCCTCGGCGTCGTCGGACCGAGCGCGTCTGGAAAATCTTCACTTGTCCGGGCAATCGCCGGAATATGGCTCCCCATCCGGGGAACGGTCAGGCTCGATGGCGCGACCCTCGACCAATGGTCGCCGGAAGAGCTCGGCAACCACATCGGCTATCTGCCGCAGGATGTGCAGCTGTTTGATGGCACCATAGCCGAGAACATCGCGCGCTTCGAATCTCGCCCCCCGTCGGACAAGATACTGGCGGCTGCGCAAGCCGCCGGCGTTCACGATCTCGTCGTCCATCTGCCTGAAGGTTACGAAACTCGCATCGGCGAGGCTGGGGCGGCGCTTTCGGCGGGCCAGAGACAGCGAGTTGCACTCGCACGAGCCCTCTACGGCGACCCGTTCCTCGTGATTCTGGACGAGCCCAATTCCAACCTCGATGCAGAAGGGGAGGCCGCGCTGGCGGCGGCAATTGAAGAAGTGCGGGCGCGAGGCGGTATTGCTGTGGTGGTTGCGCATCGGCCGAGCGCGCTTGCAAGCCTGGATCAGGTCCTTGTCATGGCTAACGGCCGTGTCCAGGCGTTTGGGCCCAAGAATGAGGTCCTGGGGAAGGTAACCCGCCCGGGAGGCGTTCCTCTGAAGGTCGTCTCCGGCCCTGAGGAGGCGACACAGTGATGACGCAATACGCGGCGCCCGCGATCGATCGGACCATTCGCCGCTATCTGTTCGGTGGTGTCGCGGTGTGCGTGCTTCTGGTTGGTGGGGCGGGAAGCCTGGCCGCGGTCACGGAGCTTTCCGGAGCCGTCATTGCTTCGGGAAGGCTGGTCGTCGATTCCAGCGTTAAGAAGGTGCAGCATCCAACGGGTGGCGTCGTCGGTCAAATCCTCGTTCGAGAAGGCGATGCCGTGAAGGCGGGCCAGGTCTTGATCCGTCTCGATGAAACCGTCACCCGGGCGAATTTAGCCATCGTCACCAAGAGCCTGGACGAATTCGAGGCCCGGCTGGCCCGCCTCGAAGCCGAGCGCGAGGGCAATGACACCATCGCCTTCCCAGCTTCGCTGAGCTCGCGGCAGGGCGATCCTGAGATCCGGCGTGCGATGGGAGGCGAGCAATCCCTGTTCGAGTTTCGTCGCCAGGCACGCGCTGGCCAGAAGGCTCAGTTGGAAGAGCGCATTGCTCAGCTCAGCGAGGAAGTTTCCGGTCTGACCGAGCAAAGGGATGCTAAAAGCCAGGAAATCGAGCTGATCGGGCTTGAGCTCGACGGGATGCGCAAGCTCTGGCACCGCAAGCTGGTTTCAATCGATCGCATAACGACACTTGAGCGTGATGCAGTCCGGCTTGAAGGCGAGCATGGCAAGCTGACTGCGGCAATCGCGCAATCGAAGGGTCATACGTCCGAAATCCGTTTGCAGATCATTCAGATCGACCAGGATTTGCGCAGCGAGGTGGCAACCGAACTCCGTGACGTCCAGGCAAAGCTCGCCGAGTTGGTTGAGCAAAAGGTCTCTGCCGAAGATCAACTCAGGCGTATCGATATACGCAGCCCGCAAACTGGCGTCGTCCATCAGCTTGGCGTGCATACGGTCGGCGGCGTTATATCTGCCGGAGAGCTCATCATGCAGATTGTCCCTGTGACAGACGACCTGACCGTGGAAGCGCGTGTGGCACCGCAAGACATCGATCAGCTGACACCAAGGCAGAGCGCAACCTTGCGGCTTTCGGCTTTCAACCAGCGGATAACGCCTGAGCTAAATGGTGTAGTCAGTGAGATCTCCCCCGATCTCAGCATCGATGAGCGAAGCGGCACGAGCTTCTATACCGTGCGGGTCACACTGCCGCGCACAGAGCTTACACGGCTGAAAGGCCTAACCTTGGCGCCCGGCATGCCTGTCGAGGTGTTCTTCTCGACCGGCAGCCGGACAATGCTGTCTTACCTCGTGAAACCTTTGGAAGATCAAATCCAGCGGGCATTCAGGGAGGAGTGAGTTCGCGCGCCGGCCTCGGCCATACTGCCGACACTCTCGACCGCATGACCGCATGCGGAGCGGAAAGAGCAACGCATCGCTCCAGCGGAAGTTAAGCCCATCGGTCGCATATGTTGAGACGACTATTGCCGATGCGCCAATGCCGAACTCGTCATGGCACTCGTTGTGACCGGAGGCGCTCGCTTATGGGCTGTGCTGGAGTACGCGTGAAGTATCCGCCTGCGCGCCGCTTCGTTGATTTCCCGGCCTTTTAGGAAGTCGTCAATCTGATCGTATGTGAGACCATATGCATCTTCGTCAGGCCGAAGCGGGACGAGGTTCTCCAGGTCGGCGGTCGGGATCTTGTAAACAAGTTCAGGCGGAGCGCCCAGATGCGCTGCCAAGGCGCGAACCCTGCGTTTGTTCAACCCGGAAAGAGGAAGAATGTCGGCGGCACCGTCACCGAACTTGGTGAAGAAACCCATCAAGGCCTCAGCCGCATGATCGGTGCCGATGACCAGCCCGCGCGTGGCGCCGGCGAGCGTGAACTGGGTGATCATGCGTTGACGCGCCTTGATGTTGCCAAGCAAGAAATCCTCGCGGCCGGCATCGCCAAGCTCGACCCCAGCCAGCTTGATCGAATCCAGCATCGCGTCGGCAGCCGGCTTGATGTCGACCCGGTGCACTTCATCCGCCGCTATGGTGTCCAAGGCCCGCTGGGCATCATGCTCGTCCGCCTGGGTGCCGTACGGGAGACGAACGGCCAGGAATGTAGCGTCGTATCCTGTCATTCGCAGTTCCTCGACGGCGCGTTGAGCCAGAAGAGCGGCGGTGAGTGAATCCACTCCGCCGCTGATCCCCAGCACATAGGTGCTTAGGCCCGATGCACGCAGATAGGTGCTGAGAAAGTCCATGCGCCGGCGCGCTTCCAGCGCGACGTCGAAGCTCGCAGTGACGCCCAACGCTTCGATAATCATTTCCTGTTCTGTCATTCGCCGAGGTGCTCCCGATGTCACAACATTCTGTCCAGTCGAGCGGCCAGGAGGTCGGCGGTGGTCACTGTCTCGACCTGCATACCGTAGCGGCTCTCATAGATCGCCAGCATGGCATCGTGGGTCGAGTCAGCTCCGGAACATACCGCGTCAGCGACGATGATCACCCGGTAGCCGAGATCGATCGCTCCCATCACAGAGGCGAGCACGCAAACCTCCGTCTCCGCGCCCGACACGATGAGTGAATCAATGCCCGCA
This sequence comes from Mesorhizobium sp. M0833, assembly GCF_040319905.1. NCBI lineage: Bacteria > Pseudomonadati > Pseudomonadota > Alphaproteobacteria > Hyphomicrobiales > Phyllobacteriaceae > Mesorhizobium > Mesorhizobium sp. M0833. The sequence continues at coordinate 6,426 of NZ_JAMYOQ010000040.1, forward strand.
GACCGCAGGCGAGCATGCAGTGACCCGTGCCAAGCGGACATGACTGGTTTGTCCTCAAGCAAAGCGGGCGGCACGAAGCGCGCCAGTTCCGGAACGAGATCAATCAGCTGACAATCAAGCCGATCGCGGGTCATCGTCTCCCACTTTTGATAGTACCGTCGCCAGGCGCCGCCAACGTCGTCGGGAGATCGAGGGGGAATAAACCGGGTGAATATCGTCCGCGCCGGGTCCAATTCGACGAGGGCGACGACATTGGGCAATACGCGCTCCATCCACGGCGTGTGCCATTGCGTCGGTTCGGCAAACATCCGTTGCATGTCGACACAGAGGTGAACCCAGCGCTCACGAAGCGGTCCAAACCGCAGGCCTTCGTCCAATTTCGTCAATGCCGGACCACTTTCCTGGCAGTGCTCTGCGCCTCGGACTGTTCCAGACCAGCCACGATCTTGGCTTCCTTGCCATCCGTGGCTTGGCAGCCGGGGAATAACTCCCCGATATTCCAAAGCTTGTTCAGTGGCATGTCGGCGAACGCATATACTGGATGAACCTGGTGCAGCAGGAGCGGAGCTGCCCCTAGGTTATCCTGTTTGGCGGTTCCCCCGCTCGACTCCTCCCGCCGCCCACACACAAAGAGATTTTGTTGATCGACGTGGTCATCCAATTCGACCATTTGCATTCCTCGCAGTCAATTGAGCTCGATCCAGGCCGGCGCATGGTCGCTTGGCTTCTCCCACCTGCGAAGCTCGACGTCCACGCCAGCATTGCGCAGCCGGTCGGAAAGGGAGGGGCTCACCAGGAGATGGTCCATTCGCAGGCCGGAACTCCGATCGTAGCCGCCACGGTAAGAGAAGTTCCAATAGGTGTAGATGCCCTTCTCCGGATGGATGCGCCGCACGGCATCTATCCAGCCAGCTTGGAGCATTTTGGCATAGGCCTGCCTGCTCTGCGGGAAATAGACCGCATCGCCCAGCCATCGGCTCGGCACCACGGCGTCGATCGGGGTTGGAACGACGTTAAAGTCGCCGCAGAGAACACTTGGCACCCGGTCCTGGAGCAAGTGCTGGCCGTAGCTGATGAGACGATCGAACCAGCGCAGCTTGTAGTCGAACTTTGGGCCAGGCGCTGGATTGCCATTGGGCAGGTAAAGACAGCCCACGACGATCCCATCCACCTCGGCCTCGATATAGCGGCTGTGGGTATCGTCGGGATCCCCGGGCAGGCCGCGTCGACGTTCCATCGGCTCGATTCCGCGAGCGAGGATTGCAACACCGTTGTAGGATTTCTGACCGTGCCAGATCGCGCCGTAGCCCGCCTCCCTGATCGCGTTGGCAGGAAACTTGTGGTCTGACGTCTTCAATTCCTGCAGGCACACAATGTTGTGGTCAGTTTCGCTCAACCACCTCAGGAGCACAGGTAGTCGGCCGTTGATACCATTCACATTAAAGGTGGCGATGCGGGTCATGTGAATGCCCTCTCATGACTACTGGCGGCAGTCGGCGCACAGGGCAACGTGGCCTATGCCCCTTCGCTGAACCTCGAGCTTTTGTCGCCAATTTCGCCGGCGTCCTGTGCGGCCCAGGCTCACTCCTTGCCCAGCTTATCTTCGGCCTTCTTGCGATTGTTGCCGAGCGACTTCACCGCCGATTTGGGGTCGGCTTTGCTGGCGCCGGTTTTGCTTGCCTCGTAATTCATGTCGTGGCCGTGCCCACCAGCGACCCTTTACCCGGTCCTTGGTTGCGTCCACGCGTTGTGCCAGTGTTCGCCATTTCCATCTTCAACAATTGCCATTCCAGTCACCAGACAACGCGGCCGGACTCTTCCGGTTCAATCCGGCGACGCGCGTGGTGCCAGCTCCCCGGCAAGGGTATCGAATGAGCCCATGTATTCGGATCCGGCATGTCACTACCGCGGGGCGGCCTAGCGGCCCGAAGGCCTGGGAGGACTATTTCGACCTGGATGATCTTGCGCAGGACAGCCGTGCTCCTCTCGCTCAACACGTCACGCTCCGCTCGTTGTTTGCGTTCGCCCACGGCGCTGCATCACCTGGCGACGTGTAGGAAAGGGCCTTCGTCTGGGAGGTCGACGCGTACCCAAAAGGCCCACCATCTCCTAATTGGCGCCGTCACCTTCCCAACTGGAGACTTGAACATCAGAGATCTTCGTCCCGGAACTCCCAGGCCAGACGACCGTTTCGCTTTGTGTGATACAATGGAGGATATGTCATGGACTGGAATCGCGTCGAAGGAAATTGGAAGCAGGTCAAGGGTAAGATCAAGGAACAGTGGGGTAAACTTACCGATGATGATCTTGATCGCATCGCTGGCAATCGCGATCAGCTCGAAGGCAAGATCCAGGAACGATATGGTATCGAAAAGGACCGTGTTCGGCAGGATATTGACGACTGGTGTGACCGGCAAGTCTGGTAGGATCACATTAGGCAGCCATTTACAAGAAGAGGCGCTGTTTACTTAACGGCGCTCATTGTTGCGCTGGCGGTTGCAAAGCCATAGCCAGCTCGTGTTGAGACGGCCTGAGGTCTGACCGGCTGCCGCCCGACCTTCCATGATAACGCCATAGGCGCGAGCGTGGCCGCTGTTAAGTTCTCCGGGCGGCGGACCTGATGTCCCGGTTACCTGCTATTTGGATTCGTGCTCACTCCGGCGTCCTTGCCCTTGGCGGTACGCGAGGCAATCTTCGGTTGGCGCTGGATCGCTTTTTGGTGGCACGCTTATCCGCAGCGTGGCCTGAGTTAACTGTCCCATACGTCGCCAGCACGGCTTGCTCAGGAGGAGCAGTCTTCCGAGGCCTCGTTTGCGGGCGAATGCCTGTCCGCGGGATTTCCTCACGACCGGGGCGCAAATGATCCCGCGACATCCGTCATTATGCAAGACGGCACGCGCGTCGAGATGGCCCGCCATACGGTCCTCGGTACCACACTTCTGCAGCAGGCCTTGGCGTGGATCGTCTCGCCCAAGCCGGAAGACTTAACCACCTGCTGCTTGCAACCCTTTGATCTAAATGCAGTCTACCTCATTCAAACAGACGAGGACAGTAGGCCAGCCCGCCTCTACCGTCAGTGGTCGTTGTGTCGAACTCGCCGGGAGCAATTATTCTAGGTTGTGCGGAAATTGAAGCAACATGCAGACACTGTTGCACTTCATACGCTCGCATCCCGTAGGGGGGACATTGTCGAAGAACGATTGGGGGAACAACGATTTTCTCGGTGTGACCGCAAAAATCTACAAACCCCATTCGGTGATATGCCACCAAGATGACCCCAACGATGGGATATTCATCGTAAAATCGGGTTGGGCTCTCCTTTATCGCGGACTACTGGACGGAGAACGGCAGATCATCGACACTCCTCTGCGCGGGGACATTGTCGGTTTCCGTTCCGTGGACGGACCCCGTTTAGCGTCCCTGGCGTCCATAACCGAACTGGCTGTTTATGAAATTTCCAGCAAAAAGCTGCTAGAGGCCATTTTGTCGGAAGGTCGCCTCGCTAAGAAGATCGTCTGCTCCCTGGCCCGACTGAACGCCATCCTTGCCGAACATCTCATGAATGCCGGGCGGCGGAACGCGATGAGCCGCACCGCCCATTTCCTGCTCGAGTTGGAGGAGAGGCTCTCCATCGTTGGCCTGTCGGCCCATGGAAGATATGAGTGCCCCCTTACCCAGCATGAATTGGCCGACATCCTCGGAATGACCACCGTTCACCTCAACCGGACATTGAGGGAACTCCGCAAGGCCGATCTCGTCGCTTTCAAGGCAGGCCATGTAGAGGTGATCAACCGCAAGAAGTTGGTCAAAATAGCCGGGTTCGACAGCGAGTACCTCAGGTAAAGGTTATTCCCTCTGCCTCGGGCGTTCGCATCGCCTCCCCTGCGGGCGGTGCTGTGCGCCAACGCCTCGGCCATCAGCAAATTTTCTGCTGGAAGACGACAGTGCTCCGTCGCTGGAGCGTTCCAGATGATGTTTTCCGAACGACTGGTAGTGCGGTGCCACGAACTGCGCCCTGCCAATATTCACCTTCAGGAATTCTCGTCTACAATCGCGAGGCGCTGCCGATCCTCCTTCGAATGCCTGCTGGGGCTGGGGTTGGCTGGAATCGTTTCAACGGTTGGCATGCGGCCAAGAGATTGAATCTCGCCAGTCCCGCGCGTCACGATCGAACTCGCGGGACCTTCAAGGCGGGGTGACGCTGCCTCGACACGTGCCCTCTCAGGCGAGACCGTTGGCGAGAAATTTACCGAAAATTAACTTATGTTAGAGAACGCTTATAAATACTCTGTAGGCTGCACAAGCTGTTCTCGTTGGGGCGAAGAACTGCTGGAGACACGGAGCTGGGGTAGCCTCACGCTCTCACAAGGGCTGGGTATTCATCCAAAAGGAACTCAAACAAGGCGCTATTCAAACTTTCAGCTCCGAGAGAAATGGGGGTATTTTGGCAGCCGCAGGGCGGCTTGTGTGGAAAAGAGCGGAAGCGGATATTGATATGGGTTCCACCACAACAGGACGGCATAGTTACACTTGGGCCAATCGGTCAGGAATTCTGTCCAGCGGAACGAGCGTCCACCGACAAGCAGGCAGGGGGTGCCTCCTCATCCTGGACGAAAGGGCCCTTGACTGCGTGTGTCTCGCATCGGCCCTCGCGGACCACAACCTCGGCATGGAAATCGCCGCCATGGGTTCGATCGATGACTGGCGCGTGAAGAAGGGCTCGGCCCCTCCCCTTGCAGTCATACTCCTCAACCTGGGCGGCCGGAAGGTCACGGATCATGGCACCGCAGACGAGATTAGGCATATTTCGTCCGAGTTCAAATCAGTCCCGGTGGTTATCCTGGCCGACACCGAAGACCTTGCACACATACTGACCGCTCTCGAATGCGGCGCACGCGGCTACATTCCGAGCTCGGTCGGAATCGATGTCTGTGTCGAGGCTATCAACCTTGCGAAAGCGGGAGGCATCTTCGTCCCGGCGAGCAGTGTCCTTTGCATGCGCCACCTGATAGGTTCGGGCAGCCGCGACACGCAGCCTTTAACAGGCATGTTCACGCTTAGGCAGGCCGAGGTCGCCCAAGCGCTCCGACGCGGAAAGGCGAACAAGATCATCGCCTACGAATTGAACCTGCGCGAAAGCACCGTGAAGGTCCACATCCGGAATATCATGAAGAAGCTGAAGGCGACCAACCGCACGGAAGTCGCCTACAAGGTCAACGATCTCCTCGCGGAAGGAACTCTGGCTGACGCCTATCCCAAGCAGTAAGACGGCCCGCCTTGGGTGGAGGGAAATGCGCGACTTCCGCCAAGTCGGAAGGTTAACTTCCTGCCGCTGAATCCGCCGATCCCTCTGCAATGTCGGGGAAACTGTGTCTGGCCACCCAACTTATGGCTTCTTCGATCGTATCGAAATTCTTGTGCTGCCCGCTCAGCAGTCCGAAGCCTGTCTCAAGGAACCATTTGCCCTTCGTGGAGTAGGCTTCCTCGTCGATCTGAGTAAGGACCGCGACCAGTTGGTCCCATTTCCACACCAGAACCCCAGATTCTCCGCCCTCGACCGTTCCGATCCGGGCTTTTTTGAACGAAAATCCATGAGCAATTTTTGCTTCGCCCACTTTGAATGAATCCCTCAACTCAAAAGGGAAAGTAAGAACGGTCGGCTTGAATCGCCAGTTCTGTACTGTCTTTCCTTGTAGATGTCTTTTGCCGGTCCGCTGTAGACGAATTGTTAGCAGATCGCCCGGTGAGTTCAAGGCCTCGATTTTTTGTTTGCGAGAGAATGTGTGCATACTGCTAAAGAATTTTGGCCTCCGGAGCGAGAAAGCCTCGGCGCGAAGGATCATATGTCAAGCGCGGAGGCTGTCACATCGGATGAGTGTTCTTGACAAGGTGGTACTCCTTTTGTGCTTCAAGTAGCTCTTGAAGATGGTGACAAGGCTAGATAACCGTCTTTTCGGTCCCCTGACGACCCATTGCCGGGAGCGGAACTGAGCATACCATGGTTCATCGCCCAAACTGCAGCCTGCGTACGGTTACCTACCCGAATCTTTCGAAGGATGGCCTTCACGTGCACCTTCACCGTCGCTTCGGCAATGTTAATCTTGCGCGCGATTGTTTTGTTAGAATCCCCTCCGATCAAGCAACGTATAATACACTCTTCCCGAATTGACAACATTGATGGTTCTCGCTCTGCCTTCTCCTCTGACACAGCCAAATTTGCAACCTCATTTACAGAATTATATTTCAGACCATGTCTTATGTCCTGAATAAACGTTGAAGTTTCTGCAGGTAGAACCGTTTGTCCTAGCATAACTAATTCGAGAGCTTTGATGAAGGCGTCGTGAGCGGCAACTTTCGTCAAATACGCGTCAGCCCCCGCACGAAGGGCTGAAACTATATCGTTCGGTCGACAGTGGTCGGCTAGCGCAACGACATGGCTGGTGGGATAAATCCCTTTAAATTCCGAAATTTGTGCGAATCCAGCATCCGTATCAGAATCGTCGACATCCATGATGAGCAAGATGGACCGATGCGTGGGTAGCGGCTTCTGCAGAAGGTCCTGAACACAAGGTGCAGAGAACAGAACGCGAAACTTTGCTGCATCCAAAATTAGAACAAGACCCTCTCGGAGTAACTCGCTTTGACTGACAAGCACTGTTACAAAAGATCTTGTGGTCACCAAGGATTTCGTTGCCATTGTAACCTCCCTTGACGCGATTGGGGTACCCGCGTCTCGCAAGGCGCTCCCTCGCGTAGTTTCTTTTTTGACCATGTTTACCTTACGCCAGGAGAACCCTAGACAAGAACACCCTCTTTAGGCGTAGCGTAGCTTCGTCGAGGGTTACCCCGGATTCTAAACCTGAGGGGTGCGAGCCCTGGCTTGCGCCGGATGCGTGCGCGGCAAGGGTTGCCGGGCCTTGATCTCCCGTCGGCCGTGACTACTGCTGCCCGCTGGCGCGGGCGGCGCGGCGTCACGGGGCCCAGGGGGCCGCGCCGTGGGCCAGTTTGGGATGAGGGCACAGGCCAAGGACAAGGCGGCGCGCGCTGATCCTGACCAGCGCCCGAACCTCAGCAGCTTGAGGAACAACGTGCCACAGCTGGCAGTGGCGACTGGGTGTGGACCAGGAGGATGTGGCGCAGCGCACACCACAGCACGCAAGCACGGTTGCCTTCCGGCCATCAAAATGGGCGATGGTCTGCCGGCTCTGTCCTTGCGTTGCACCTACTGCGATGAGCAATAGAGGAGTTGGCTCGGGCGGCCCGGGGCCGGCCCATATCGGGCAGCGCTGCCGGGGAAGTCCTTTGGCAGGCAGCCTGGTGAGATCCTGCGAGAATGAGTGAGGCGGGCCAGTTCTGCTATTACTACCTCGATAAGGCTGTCAAGATTGACGGCTTTGTCGAGGTCGCCACTTCATTCATCAGAGGAGTCGAGCCGTCAATCAGGTCATCGACGTAGCGGAAGGATCGGAGCGGGAAACCGTCATCTGCTCGTTCTCCAGGGCCTGGACGACGAAGTTGGAGACGGCCAGCCATTCTGCGAATGCATGTTGGCCGCCCGGTTCAAGACGCTGCGTCGGACCACTATTCCGGCTCTTCGTTGCGTTCGATCGCCTTTGTCCCGTTTGCCATCAAAGAGGTTCTCCTTCAGCGCAGCAATCTGCTCATTGGACGAGTTCGCCGGAGCGGTGTTTATCCTGAAGGAGTGCCTACAAAGGGATAGTTGTGCCGCTAGCGGTGAAGGGACACGATAACGCAGAGCCTTCCTCGTCGACCGATGCTGCCACTTCGGGACGGGCTGGCCACCATTGAAGTGAAAGCCACGCGCCATGGACATGAATAGAAAATTCAATTCCGAGCCGGTCGCTCCCTCGTCACAGGCAGCCCACGGCAGGGGATTGAGGGCTGTCCTGCTTGTCTTCGGGCTTTCCGGGGTCGCCGCCCTGGGAGGGGCCGCGGCCAAAAACTTAGCGGCAATAGAGGTTTCCAGAGCCGTGGCACAGGTCAGGGATGTCTCTGGAGCCGTGATGCAGAAGGTCGAGGATGCCTCCGGAGCCGTGATGCAGAAGGTCGAGGATGTCTCCGGGACCGTGATGCACAATATCGAGGATGTCTCCGGAACCGTGGTGCAGAGGGTCGACGATGTCTCCCGAGCCGTGATGCACAATATCGAGGATGTCTCCGGAACCGTGGTGCAGAGGGTCGACGATGTCTCCCGAGCCGTGGTGCAGAAGGTGTCTGCTGGTATCGATAGCTGGCAAGAACAGCCGGGCCACGCCACGGCTGAACCCTCCCGTGCGATCGTGTCGGGACAGGATGCGTCGGCCGCGACGTTCGTCGAACGGAGCGCCGTCCCTGCGGTCCCCACTAGTGCCGAGCCCCCCAAAACCCTCAGCACGGGACCGGATGCATCCGCCGCGCCGTTGGTCGAGCGGAGCGTCGTCCCTGCCGTTCCCACCAGCGCCGAGCGCCCCAAAACCCTCAACAAGGCGGGCATGCCAACCGGAGCCCTGTTTGGCGTAGGCGACCGGCTCAAGGTCGCATTCTACGAGCGCGTCGACGTCGAGGAAGACAAGTGGGGGAGAGCGTCCTCGGCCTTGCACGGCATCCTGCAGCGTCCGGAACTGAGCGGCGAATATATTGTCCAAGAGGACGGCACGATTTCCGTGCCCTTGCTTGGCTCCATTTCGGTCGCCAACCGGTCGACGCAACAGGTACAGGCCGACCTGGTGGACACCTTCAATCAACTGCTGGGCCGCGAGGGACTGGTTAATATCCTGCCGCTGGAGCGCCCGCCCATTTACGTGCTGGGGCCGGTCAAGAATCCAGGCTCGTTCAAATACGCGCCCGGCATGACGATCCTCCACGCAATCGCGCTGGCCGGCGGACTCGACCAAGCCGAGAGCGAGCCGTGGCAGAAGATCGAAGCCGTGCGTGAGACGCAGAAGCGGAGCGGGGCGATCGATACCTTGTTGAAATTGCTCGCGCGCGCGGCAGTACTGAAGGCCGAGCGCGACGGTACAGCACCCACCATCCCGCGCCAGTTGCTTGAACTGGCCGGCGCGACCGAAGCGGCCAACCTCGTCAACGAGCAGAGCGAGCGGCGCAAAGCCGTCGCCACGGCGCACAAGGATCGCGAGCGCGCGAACCTGCGGGCGCTGGAGGCGGCCAAGCAGGATGTTGTCGCTTATGGGCGCATGGAGTCGCTCGACAAACTCGTCAAGCTGCGCCAAGAGCGCGTCAACAGCATGCGCACGCTCGTGGACCGCAAAGTGCTCAGCATGGCGCTGATGGATCAGATCCAGAGTGAGTTGTCCGACGCGGAACAGCGTCGGCAGGACGCCCTCAACCAGTACGCGAGCGCCAACCAGCGCCTCGCTTCGCTGGAGTCTGAGGTGTTGCGGACCCGGGCCGACCTCAGGAACGATCTGGAGGTCGAGATCGAGACAACGGAGAGCCAGATCGCGGCCAATCTGCGCGAGTTTAACGTCAGCGAAGGCGTCCTGTACACGTTGCCGGTGACCCGCGTCCAGTTTGCCCAGGACGCGAACAGCGCAACCTATCAAATCGTTCGGCAATCGGCAGCCGGGCCGGTCAGCATCGAGTCCGTCGGGATGACCCTGTTGCAGCCAGGCGACCTCGTCAACATCATCGTGGGCGAAAGCGCGCCAAGAGAGCCGGCCGGTTCGCCGGTCCCGACCTCGTCGCCGACCGGCGAGAGCTTGCCGGCCGCGTCCAAGCCCAATGACGTCGAGCCTTCCCGCGTGGTGAGGGAGTAGAGGATCGGTCCGAATTTGATGCCCGGCAAGGAGATTGGCCCGCATGGCTGGTCTGCGTAGATGAACTCGTCGGGACGAAGTGGGAAGCGAAACGACCACTCGCCGTCGCCGACAGCTTGAACCGCTTCATGAACGAGCATGTCCGCCTCCGCTCGGGAGTTCGGATTGAGATGACATCGAACGGGACAAAGGTGCCTATCAAGCGAGATTGGTCAAAGATTTCGGAAATTGTCACGACGCGCGCACGCCCGAGCGGATATTTGCGCACTATCAAATCGAGAAAGCTCTGGCTGCTCAGCTGCTGAATTCGAAGACGCTCGGCTCAGCCTCTATGCTGAAGTGTACGGCAAGCTTTTCACTTCCCTTGAAGATCGCCCCCAAAATAGGAATGAATACAGAGACGATCGTATAGTCGATCTTCAGACCGCCCTTCTAAGAACTCTTATCCAGAAAGGCGCGCGTTTCGGCGAATTGGGGGCGGGCGATTGTAAGCTTAGCCTCAGTATGTGCAGTCACTGCCTTAAGTAAATGCAATAGACGTGACTGACGCATTACTGCCACCTGGGGAGAAGCCTGCAAATTTTCAATTCGTCAGGATCGATGGCATTCATCTACGTTTCGCCGATAACAGTCTCGATTTTATGTTCAGCGATCAGTTGATGGAGCACCTCCACCCCGACGACGATCGGCAGCTTTCTGAGGTGTATCGTGTTCTTTCACCCGGCGGTGCTTACTATTGCACACTCCAAACGCCGTCACGGGTCCTCACGACATTTCGGTGTACTTTGACAAGGTTGCATGTGGATTCCACCTGAAGGAATATAGCTATCGTGAGCTGTCACGCGCGTTTACGGGGATTGGCCTTCGAAAGCAGGCTGTGGTGTTCGGCCATGGGGCCGTTAATGTGCTCGTTCCTGCCAAAATTGGGATCATGCACAATGGTCATGCAAGGAGTTTGGCGGCGGCGATCGAGACCCACTACGAATTCGGTACTTCGGCATCTCATGGGGATTCGCCTGCTCGGCTATAAATGAGAGCACGGTTCGAGACAATGCCTCGCAACCGCCTTCGCTGGTCCTGGCCGCTCTAAAGGGGCCGCGTGAAGCGGTCGTACTCCTCAAGCCGGCACAACTAGCTCTCCGTGAGTAGTCAAGAATTGGGTCTTCACTTTTAGCACCTCCTGACATGAAGTCTTCTCCAAACAGGAAACCCGAGTGCTCCATGAACGAACAGCAGCGCGCAGCAAGGACATTCCTGGCATTCCCGCCGCAATGCGAAAAGTATCAGGAAGATGGTTGTCTATCAGGACCTCTTGATGTCTCAGCCATCGGTGCGGAACCCTATCGCGTGGCTTCAGTAGAACAAGCCATGCGCCAGGATACGGTCATCGACGTTACCGTGGAGGCCTTGCCGGACATCGGGATACTCGAGACCCATTGGAAGGAGCTCGAAGCGCGAGCAACTCACTCATTCTATCTGTCCTGGCTCTGGATCGGAACTTGGCTGCGGCATCTGCCGGGGGGCGCGCAACCACATGTTCTAGTCGCTCGGACGTCAAGCAGGATCGTTGGGTTGGCGATTATTTGCCGGCAGAGGGCATGGAGTTTCGGGCGGCATGCACGGGCGCGTTGGCTGCTCAATGAAACCGGAGATGTTCGATTCGATCGATTGTTCATCGAGTACAACGACATTCTTGCGGAGCGATCCCTGGCCGATGCCACTCGAGTGGCATGCGTCGAAGCCTTGGCGCATCGCTTGCGCCGCTCTGACCAACTGGTGCTCTCCGGAATTGATCCGGACTTCGAGTTGGCCGCTTGTCGCACCGCGGGCCGGTCCGGGCTCCTTACCGAGGTGAAAGCAGAAGATACGGCACGGTGGATCGATTTCGTCAAAGTCCGCCAGAAAGGCGCAAATTACCGGGCCACATTGGGCCGCAGCACTCGCCAAGCGGTAAGCCGTGCCATGCGGTTATATGGGGAACGCGGCCCCATTGCGTTCCGGACTGTCGAAGTGACATCGGAGGCGCTCGCCGCGTTTGATTTGCTCGCCGAGCTTCATCAGGCGCGATGGGGACGCAGGGGAGCCTTTGCCAACCCGAGCTTTCGCCGATTTCACGAGGAGCTCATTACGCGCGGCGTTCCCACCGGGACCGTCCGCATCTCACGGACCTTGGCCGGGGACCAGACAGTTGGGGTCCTGTACAATTTCGTGTATGACGGGCGTGTTCTCAACTATCAAAGCGGCTTTCTTTATGAGCGCGATGGCCGGCTCAAGCCCGGGCTTATCAGCCATGTGCTGGCTATTGAGGACAGCATTAGACGCGGGGAGTGCGGCTACGATTTTCTGGCAGGTTTCGCCGGGCACAAGTCCCGCCTGGCTAATGCGGAGCGTCCCATGAAGTGGATCGCAATAGGCAGAGACAGTCCAGAGCGCCGCATCGAGGCACAGCTGCGCGGTGCCAAGCGGGTGCTAGGGACCATTGCTGCTCGCCTGAAACAGGCCGCCGCTTGAAGCGTCGACCGAAACAGGGGAGCCGCCACTTATATCAAGTATTGGGGGCAGGTTCTTGGACAATCGGGCGGCGGGTTCTGCCCTTCGGCAGGCGAGGACCAAGGGGAGTTGGATTTGTCTACGCTATGCGATGTGACCGTTGTCGGGGCTGGCCACTTTGGACTATCGGTAGTGGCGGACAAGCACAGCGCGTATTCCTTTCAATTTCGGGATCAGAGCACCAGTCTGCGCGGCGGGCTCTCTTATCTATGTTTCAGCGTGGCGGAATTGGTAGACGCACCGCACCGTTAATGCGGCGCCGAAAGGCTTGTAGGTTCGACTCCTACCGCTGGAGCCATAGATTACAAGTAGCCGCGTAGCCACCATATTAAGTGGTTGAATAGGGGTCTTTCGGCCGCCTTTCTGCCCGTGCAGGAATAAGTACCCTTGGTCTACGTGATGCAACGCCCGGAGGGCGAGGTTCACGGCAGCGGCCGCGGCGCTCGTGATGCAGCAGCTGGAGCTGCGCCGCAGCGAGATCGCGCGGGGCGATAATGGGCTCTGCCGGCCGCCACGGAGCTTGCGATCCTCACCTTCGACGTCCACGGCGTCATCGGGTTCGCCACCCTGCGGCCGGCGCGCTGTTTGGCTGGGACCTTGAGGAGATGATCAGGCACCGATTGACATGATCGTCCCCGAGCGGTCGCGTAAACGCCCACAATGCGGGACTGGTGCGCGTCGCCCGGGGCGGCGAATCCACGCTCGTCGGAAAGACGGTCGCGATCGCCACCCGCACCGCCCGCCTCTACTCTAACTGCTTGCCTCCACCGCCGAGCAGGTTTCGAACGGGACTGGCGATGCGGACTGTTCAGAACCGGTCAATTCCTCAGAAGAGGAAATCCGAATTGGATCTTTACTGACGGCGATATCGCGTCGTCCCCTGTAACCAAGTCTTCCATAAGGCATAGAAGGACAGGCAGGGAGGCTTCCATCGTCCAGCAGCAAAAGCCCATCGCCGAGGCGGTCACTCGGCCGCACAAGCGAAGCGCGGAGATTGCTTTGATCTGATGTAATTCCGCATCCAGGCAACTGCTCTTTGGAAAACCCGGCGCAGCAGCCTTGCTCGTCAGAGCAGGAGATGACCATTGGAGCGCCAGAATCCGGCAAGATAAATTTGGCAGTTTCGGCTCCGGCAGACCCCTTGCCAGCAGCAGCATGTCCGGGTCTTTTGATGTAGCCCATCAGTACATCAAAATATCCACCAGGCGCTCCTTGCTTTTGCCCTTACGTGGTTGTTTCATCAGGGAAATCCGCACGAATGGCGATGCCGTTCATAGAAAGAATTGCACTTGCGGGCATGAGCGCTCCCATCGATCGGAATCCACATATCACTCCTGGCGCATTGGGCGCGAGCTGGAATTTTCATGCTGTCTCGGAGCCTCGATCAATTCGACCCGTCAGATTCAGCGTCAGTCAGCCTCTTGCGGAGCCGGCACCGCCCCCTCCAAACTTTTTGGACAAAGTCGAACTGAGCCCCGGGATCATAATGCCGGTTCTCGAGATTGATGGTTTGGAAGTCCTGGCATTCAGGCTCGATGCGGAGCAGAACGTCATCCGCAAGATAGGCGTTTGCCTCAACGGAGAGGAACGTCGGCGCGCCGAGGAATTGAGACTGGAGCGGGACCGCCGCCGGTTTGTCGCTACCCGTGGGCAGCTGCGGCGGGTCCTTGCTTCCAAACTGGGAATCTCGCCGTCCGAGGTCGAACTAGAATATGGACGCCTAGGCAAACCCCACCTCTCGCGCCGCATGCCTTCTCGCGATTTGCGCTTCAGCGTCTCACGATCCGGAGATGTCGCAGTCGTCGCCCTCTCGACCAGGCAGGAGGTCGGGGTGGACATCGAGGCAGTTCTCCCTCTGCCCGAAGCGGACGAGATCGCAGCGCTCTGCTTTTCCGCCTGCGAATATGGGTCTTACATCGCCCTTGGTCCGCGAGACCGGCTGGAAGGCTTCCTGCGGCGCTGGACCCTGCTGGAGGCTGTGTCTAAGGCCCTGGGGTGCGGCTTAGGACAGCCCCTCTCTTGGGATGAAAGGGATTGGGCTGTGCGGAGGTTCGTACCGAAACCTGGGTACATCGGGACCGTGGTAGTCCGGAATTGAGTGGTAGTCCGGAATTGAAGTGTCCGCGATGCAATCATTCACTTACGATACCCTGCGGACAAACGAGGAGCCCAACCAATTCAATTGGACTGCACGCAAGTTCGTCGAACCGCACTTGTTTCCCATACTTCGCGGTCGAGAACACGGGACAGGCGCTTCACTGACATGTCCCGGGCGTACGGAGAAAGAGGCAGTTTCATCGATGAAACCGTCGCGCTGGAGCAGCTGGGACGCGGGAACCATCGGCTCCGTCGTAAATGATAAGAAAGTGATCGGATGGCCTATGTCGGCGGACGTGATGCAATTCCCAGAGCTCCTCGCAGACCTCGCGGTCAAAGACATCAAGATCTGGGTGGAGGGCGATCGGCTGCGGTGTAACGCCCCAGTTGGCGCACTTACGGCGGAGTTTCGCGACCAGTTGAGGGACCGGAAGGGCGAGATCATCGCGTTTTTGAATATGGCCACGGCGGCGGCCCGGCAACAACCCGCGATCATTCCCCTGCAGTCTGGCGGAACACGCACGCCAATTTACGCCGTACCCGGGCATGTCGGGGCGCCCTTCTCATTCTCGGACCTGTCGAAGCACCTGGGCGGCGATCAACCGTTTTACGCACTCCAACCGTGCGGCTTCGATGGGCAGAGCGAGCCGATGGACCGCGTCGAAGATATCGCTGAGTACTTCGCTCGCCAGATCGTCGAATATCAGCCCACCGGTCCGTACATCATCGCCGGTTACTGCTCCGGCGCGGCCACCGCTTTCGAACTGGCGAAAATGCTGAGTCAACGCGGAGCGGAAGTCCCATGCATAGCGCTCTTTGGCCCTCTTCACCCCGCCACCTATAAGGAATTGCCACGTCTGCTGTATTTCGTTGCCAGGCGCAGCGCCGATTCGTTCCTGCGAGAGATGGCGAAGCTGCCGACATTAGGCGCCCGTCTGCGATATTTCGGCAGTCGCCTCCGGAATCTCGGCGAGCGCGTCCGCGCCCTCGTGACCCTCGCTCGCAAAAGCAAAGAGCCTGTCACGATAGATCCGGTGCTGGCGAGCAGAGCTCGACTCAAATCGACGGCGATCACGGCTTTGCGGCGGTACATTCCCACTCCATATTCGGGTCGAGTATGCATATTCCTTCCGAATAAGGCCTGGCTGCGATCGGGGGCAGCACCGCACCGATGGCTTCGAGTGGCGCCCCACGCCGAATTTTATTTCGGGCCCGAGGACTGCAACGGTCCCCTTATGCTGGAGGAACCGGACGCACCTGCCATTGCAGAACTGTATCGCCAAGCAATCCAAAAAGCTGAACGATTGACGTGATTTGATTTTCTGATTTCTGCGATGGGGAGCGTGTCTCATGAATGAAGTCCTACCTATCGCGGCGGAGGGCGTAGCGCTTCCTCTGCTGAAAGATGCCGATCATCAGGCGCTGGTTGTCGAATACAACGCCACGGTAGCGCCCTACCCTTCGGACAGGACGATTATCGATCTCTTCCGCGACCAGGCGAGGCGTAGTCCTGACGCTGAAGCGATCCGCTTTGGCCACGCAACGCTGACGTACCAGCAGCTCAACGAACGCTCCGACCAGGTGGCCACGTATCTGAGCTCGACCGGCGTGGGGCCGGGTCGGATTGCCATTGTGTTCATGGAGCACTCCATTGAAGTCGTCGTCGCAATCTTAGGCGTCCTGAAGTCCGGCGCAGCCTATGTGCCGGTGGATGCGGCAACGCCGAAGGGTCGTCTGGCAACAATCCTGAAGGACATTGCCAACGGGACCGACGGGCGGGCGCCGGTGGCGATCACTCAGGCGCGCCTGCAATCCGCTATTTCCCCGAACCTTGCCGACATCTTCGTGCTCGACGCCGATTTCGGGTCGATTTTGAATTTGCCGGACTCGGCCCGACCGTCCGCTGCCACTCCCGACGGCGCCGCCTATATCATCTTCACCTCTGGCTCGACCGGCACGCCGAAGGGCGTCGTGATCGAGCACCGGAACCTGGTGAACTACATCTGGTGGGCCGCTCGGGTGTACAGTTGCGGCCAACGTCTCGCATGGCCCCTTTTCTCATCCCTCGCCTTCGACCTGACCGTCACGACGCTCTTCACGCCACTCATTACCGGCGGCCGCATCGTGGTCTATGTTGGTGATCCCGGAGTCCAGAGCATGGTCGTGCTCAAGGTCATCGACGACAATGCCGTCGACATCATGAAGCTGACGCCGGCGCATCTCGCGATGATCCGCGACCGCAATCTTGAGACCACAAGGCTGCGCAAGTTCATCGTGGGTGGCGAGGACTTCAAGTCTGAGTTGGCTCGCGATATCACAAAAGCCATCCCCCATCCTATTGAGATCTACAACGAGTACGGACCAACCGAAGCCACTGTGGGCTGCATGATTCACCGTTTCGACATCGACCGGGATCAATCCGCATCGGTGCCGATCGGCGTTCCGGCCGCCAATGCGGGCATCTACGTCCTCAATAAGGCACATCAGCCCACCGCCCCCGGCATCATCGGTGAGATGTTCATTGCCGGCGACGGTCTCGCGAGAGGCTATTTCAATCGCCCTGACCTGACCGACGAGCGTTTCCTCACGGCCACCGATCCCCGAGATGGGTTTTCGAAGCTGCGGCTGTACAGGACGGGCGATCTCGCCCGCTGGAACTCGGACGGGCGCCTGGACTTTCTCGGCCGCGTTGATCATCAGGTGAAGGTTGGTGGCGCGCGTGTCGAGCTGGGCGAGATCGAAGCGCGGCTTCTGAAGCACCCGCACGTTCAGGAATGCGCTGTCGCTGCCATCGCCACCTTGGTGGCGAAACCAGCGACACAACTGCGTTATTGCGAACGGTGCGGTGTTGAGTCCGGCCTGCCCGGCACGACATTCGATGCGGCAGGCGTCTGCAATCTATGCCGGGCCTTCGACACCTATGTCGACGAGGCGCAGACTTATTTCAAAACGTCGGACGACCTCCAGGTTCTCATCGCGGAGATGCAGGCTAACCGGAAGGGACCTTACGACTGCATCGTGCTGTTGAGCGGCGGCAAAGACAGCAGTTTTATGCTGTGCAAGCTCGTCGCCATGGGGGTAAAGCCGCTTACCTTCACCCTCGACAACGGTTTCATTTCGGAAGGAGCCAAGGCCAATATCAGGCGGCTCGTGAACTCCCTCGGCGTGGATCACCACTGGGGACGCACGCCGTATATGAACGAGATCTTCGTCGACAGCCTGAAACGGTTCGCGAACGTCTGCAACGGTTGCTTCAAGACGATCTACACCCTGGCCACGAACGTCGCCCGCGAACGAGGGATCGGGTACATCGTAACTGGGTTGTCCCGCGGCCAGTTCTTTGAGACACGCCTGACCGAGGAGGTCTTCAAGCGGGACGACTACGATCCGGCCCGTCTGGACGCGCTCATCGCCGAGGCGCGCAAGGAGTATCACCGCCGCGAGGATGCTGTGTCTCGCTATCTCGACGTGGATGCCTTCCGCAACGACTCAGTATTCGAGGAAGTGAAGTTCATCGACTTCTACCGCTACTGGAGCGTCTCTTTGGAGGACATGCTCGACTTCCTGAAGACGCAGGTGGGGTGGGATCGGCCTGCGGATACGGGACGCTCCACGAACTGCCTCATCAATGATGTCGGCATCTACGTTCATAAGAAGCAGCGGGGACATCACAACTACGCCCTTCCCTACAGCTGGGATGTGCGTCTCGGCCAGAAGACGCGTGATGAAGCCATTAACGAACTCAACGACGAGCTGGACGTACGCCGCATCAAGGAGATTATGGCCCAAATCGGCTATGTCGAACCGCCAGCGGCCGAAGACGGCATCGCACGACTTGTAGCCTACTATGTCTCGTCGAAACCCCTGACCGTGGCGGACTTGCGCGCCCACCTCGCCGAAGAACTCTTGGAGTCCATGATTCCGATGCACTATGTCCGCCTCGAACGGATGCCGCTCACGTCCAACGGCAAGATCGACCGCTCCGCGCTTCCCGAGCCGACGGCGGAAAACATCCAGCCTGCACAGGATTTCGCCGCCCCCTCGACGGAGACCGAGAAGACGTTGGCCGGGCTGTGGTGCGATCTCCTGAAGGTCGAGTCGATCGGCCGTGACGATAACTTCTTCGGCCTGGGCGGGCACTCGCTCCTGGTGATGCGGGCGGTGTCGCGCATGCGGGAGACCTTCGGCGTCGACGTGCAGCTTCGCAACCTCTTCGAGCGCCCGACGGTGGCCGGACTGGCGGAAGTGATCGACGCAATGCTCTGGGTGGCCGATTCCAGAGCCCCTTCAGTCTCGGAAGGGCCGAGAGAGGAAATCGAATTCTAGCTTGCCGGAAAAAATGGCCTTGGGGAACCAATCCGGACGGAAGCTTTTGCGTTGGGCTGCATAGCAGAACGGGTGAAGTTGATGGACAAAGCTTGGGTAGCGGCGCGCGGACCGGGGCTGCCTTGGGCGGCGGGGGAATATGAGCTCTTACGCGATCAGGTGCGCCGGTTCGTCGAGGAGGAGATCAAGCCCCGTGCGGATCGCTGGGAGGAGGACGGGTTCATTCCCCGTCCGATCCTGCGCCGGATGGGCGAACTCGGCTTCTTCGGCATCCGCTACCCTGCCGAGTATGGTGGTGCCGAGATGGACGCGGTGGCATCCACGATCTTCGCCGAGGAGCTCGGGCGCTCGACTTATGGCGGCGTCGCCGCCGTGACGCTGGTCCATACCGACATGGCTTCCGCGCATGTCTTTCACGACGGGACCAAAGCCCAGCGGGCCCGCTGGATGCCGGGGATTATCAGCGGCGAGGTGATCACCGCGGTCGCGATCACGGAGCCGGATGCGGGCTCGGACGTGAAGGCCATCCGCACGCGCGCGCGCCGAGAGGGCGACTCTTACGTCCTCGACGGCACGAAGGTCTACATTACGAACGGCGTGCACGCGGATCTCTACTGCGTCGCCGCCAAGACCGATCCCTCGGCAGGAAGCCACGGGATCACGATGTTCCTCGTCGAGAAGGGCACGCCAGGCTTCAGCGTCGCCCGCGAGCTGGACAAGCACGGCTGGCGCTCCTCGGATACGGCGGAGCTCATCTTCGACGGTTGCCGTATCCCCGCCGAGAACGTGCTCGGCGCGGAGGGACAGGGCTTCTACTCCATCATGCGCAACTTCCAAAACGAGCGCCTTGTCCTCGCCGGCATGGCGATAGGAGCGGCCGGGGCGGCGATCGATATGACCCTCGCCTGGGTGAAAGCTCGCCGCGCATTCGGGGGCGTCTTATGGGACATGCAGGCGATCCGTGAACGTCTAGCGATGCTCTCTGCGAAGGTGGAGGCAGGCCGCCAGTTTCTCTATGCCACCGCTTGGCGCATGGCGGCGGACGAAGATTGCCTGCGCGAAGTTTCGATGGTGAAGGCCATCTGCGGCGAACTCGTCAACGAGGTCGCGTATACGTGCGTGCAGTTCCATGGCGCTATGGGCCTCATGCGCGAGAGCCCGATCGAGCGCATAGCGCGTGACGCCCGCGTCCTATCGATCGGCGGCGGCGCGACGGAGGTGATGCTGGAGGTGGTCGCGTCGATGTCGTGAGCCTGATGCGCAGCATCCCACCGCGCCAACCGTCCGGCTCTCCAGTTCGTTTCAACTCGAATACAATTCGTCATGGCTCGGCGGAGTGGAGCACCGGTCTCCGAAGCTGGCCAGTTAAGTGTGGCCGACGGGGCGGGTCGCTACGACCAGGGTTGAAACGCCGAATTTCCGCAAAGCCGTTTTTTCGATCCGTGGCATGAGCCGCCGGTAGGTCGGTATCACGCTAGCCGGCAGCCATTGATAACGCTCCAACACCGGCAGCACATAGTCGACCTTCTGTATCTCGAAGCCCGCCGCAGCCACAATATTCCGCAATTCATGCGGCCAGTAGTTCCGTGCCGCCATAACGCGAGCCGACCACGAACTCGGCAGCCAAGGAAGCAGTGGGATAGGGAAACCGAAATTGCGGCCCAGAAACCGCATCCCATGGCCCTCGAATGGAAACCAGCGATTTGGACTCATCACGACCAGATGACCGCCGGGCCGCAGGACTCGCCAAATTTCGCGCAGCGTGGCCGCCTCATTGGCGACGTGCTCAAGAACCTCATTCAACAATGTCGCATCAACGGACGCATCCGGTAATGGGAAGTCGTCGGTGCAGCAGTGGTATTCGATCGCATCTGGCCGCCGATTAAGCTTCTCATCATTCACCAGCTTGCGAGCGATGGCCTCGTCGATCCTCGATCGTTCAGGATCGACGCCAATGGCTTTCTGGGCACCCCAGGCGACCAGGGCCTCGGTGTAGCCGCCCTCGGCACAGCCGCAGTCGAGCCAGACTCCCTGTAGCAGTCCCAGGTCTCTCAACTTGCCGAGCCTGTAAGCAACATTGCTTCCGATCGCGGTCGAGTCGCCGGGATGGGGGTAGCGTGGCGCAGTACGCGCGCGCGATAAAGAATTCTCGCTTGTCGCGATGACCGGCAGGCCATCCAATTGCGGTCGATAACGTTGCGCCATGAGCGGTGTCTCCTCAAGTCTCAGATGGTTACGCAACCGGCGGCCCTTCGTGCACAGGACCGCCGGCGGAATTCAGGTTCATCGCGAAGGCCAAAGGCAGGGCCGCGCACACGCCCTCGATGCTAACGGCGAGCGTCCAGCCCAGGACCAGGCCTTGAAGTCCGCCAAGCTTCGCCCCCGCGATCACGAGGCACAGCTCCAGCAACCCGCCCAGCGCGAACCAGCGAGATGCCTTGCGCATCCTGTCGCCCAGCCGCGCCAGCGTGCAGGCATGAAATTTGAGCGTTGATCCCAACAGGCTGAAGCCGAGGAAGCGCAGGCTCGAACCGGCGATCTCAGGATAGGCCGGATTGAAGACCGCAAGGATCTCCTGCGAATAGGTGAAGACGAAGACGGCGCAGACCAGCGAGAAGAGCAATGACGCCGTCAGCGACATAAGGATGTCGCGTCTCGATTGTTTCGGGCTTGTTCTGACCACGGGGAACAGGATCGTGGCCATGGCTGCGGGAATCAACGAGGCCAAGGAGACCAGCATCCACAACGGCATGAAGGCGGCATTGGTGGTCGGCGACAGGAGAACCAGCACAAGGTAGGGCATGATGGTGCCCGGGGCCTGCAAAGCCACATCGAGCGCGTAGTGGTCGAACACCTTGCGTCGGAGCGTATGCAGCAGCTGGAAATCAGGGGTCCCAAAGAGGCGACGCGCGCCGCCCCGGGTCAAGAGATCGACGCCGATAGAGGCCGCCAGCAAGCCGGCCACCCAGGTCAGAAGAAGAGCGGCATTGGAGGCGTAGCCGGCGGCCGCGGCGAGCAGCATCAGCTTGAACGTGGAGAACAGCACTTGCCGGATCATCTTGCCTGTGCTGCGCAGGTTGCCCATGAACGCCGTATCGGCCACGATCCCGAGAACGGTCAGGCCGCAGCCGAGGACGAACGTAGCGCCCACGAACAAGCCGTCGATCGGCCCGGTCGGGCTGTTGAGGTACGCCTCCCCGAAGACAAACAACAAGGCCAGGCCGACCGCCAGCGCCACCCCGACGCACGCTGCAGCGGCCACGAGGCCGCGCTCCTTGCCGGGATGCCGGACGATTTCACCCATCAGCAACGTCCCCAGCCCGGCGTCCCCCAGCAGGCCGATGAGCGCCATCACGGACAGGAGGGCGGAGACGTTGCCGATCACCTCAGGCGGAAACAGCCGGGCCGCGAGCCACCAATAGACAAACCCGAGACCGGCCGTTGCAATCGTTCCGATCGCCAGAGCGCCGGAATTCATGACGAACGCGGCGCTCTTTCGAAGCTCCCGGCGCAGGCGAATAATGGCCGTCCCGGCGGGGTCTACCGGCATGACGGCTCTCCCGAACCTTGGTTTGCCGGCACCGCAGGCCTGCTGGCGGCTGGGCGCAGGACGTCCCGGTAGACCTGCTCGATCCGGGTCACGACCGCTCCGGCCTTGAGGCGTCCAACCCTGGCGAGGCTTGTCGTCTCCAGGCGGGCCAGCAAGGCGCGGTCATCCAGAAGTGTCTGCATTGCGTGGGCGAGGGCGTGCGCGTCGCCGGGCGGCACGAGAAGCCCTGTTTCGCCATGATCGACGATATCCGGCATGCCGCCGACGTCGGTTGCGACGACTGCCTTGCCGGATGCCATCGCTTCCATGATGACCGTCGCGCAGGCTTCGGGCCCGACCGACGGCAGCACGCCGAACAGTGAGCGCCGCCATGCATGCATGATGGCGGAATGCGGCCACGTACCGATGACGCGGACGTTCGGCGGAAACTCGGTTGGTGTGTCGGCGGCCCGGCGCCCGATCAGGACCAGCTGCGGCGCCCGCTCCAGGCCGGCATAGGCTTGCAGGAGAACGTCAATGCCCTTGAGGCGCGCCATGTCGCCGACGAACAGGATGAATCCGTCCCCGGGCAGTTCCCGCAGGCAGGGATCTTCCGGGCCAAGCACCCCGACATCGTCGGGCACGAAGTTGGGGATGACCTCGTAGGGGGCGCGGCCTTGGGTGAGTCCGGTGTGATACGCCACCGCGTGGCTCACCGCGATGAAGCGGTCCACCACGCGCCGAGCGGCGAAGCTCGACGCCCAGTTGCCCAACGTGGTCGCGGCTGCCTTCGCAGCCCCGTAATGCCCTGTGGCGCAGGGCAGGCACTTAGCCGGCGCTGGGCCACTGCAGAGATGGGTGCCCAAGTGCATGAAGTTCTTCTTGGCGCAGACAAGGCCGTAGTCGTGGAGCGTAACCACGAGGCGTGCCCCACTCAGAACTTTGAGCGGCAGGAAGGATGCATAGATCCAATTATGGGCGTGGACGATGTCCGGCCTCTCCTGGGCGACCAGCCGCTTCAGGGCCAGCACCAGTTCGGGATCCGGGAAGGGCGGTGCATGCCGGCGCTCCGTATCGGTGTGGAGGCCTGACAGACGCTGGAGCGTGCCGCGCAGGCGATGCACGCGGACCGCGCCGTCCAGCTCGGGTTCGGGCGATCTGGCATGCATCAAGGTGCCGACGCTGACATGATGGCCCCGCTGCGCCAGCGCCGCGCCGAGGTTGCGGACGTGCCGTTCCTCCCCCCCGATCACCGGAGGATAGAACTGCGACAGCAGCAGGATGCGCATGGTCGAGCCTCGTTTCAGATGGGCGGCACCAGCGTCGAAACGCTGCGGTAAAGTCGGTTGTCTGCCGGCCGATAGAGCCGTGCCTCCGCCTTCTGCGGGGTGACCAAAGCGAGCACCGGGATCTCCCGCGCCCAGGTGTCGCCCGGCGCGATGGTGAGCGATCGGAAGATGGCGAACGGTTGCCCGTCGAGGGTGATTTCCAGGTCGAATCGCTGAGGTTGATCCTCGGCGCTCCTGATGCCGACGGTGATCCGGCCGGACTCGCCACTGGCCGACGGCAACAACCAGAACGCGGTGTATTTGAATTCCCGGTAGGCCCCTTCGTCCCGGACGGCCAGCGCATAGGCACCAGTCGCCACAAGCAGCGCTAGCATGAGCGCGGCCCCCTGCCAGAGCCGGACCCGCGCCGGAACCGGCCAGGCTGGCAAATCGGGAGTGTCGCGGCGGCCGGCGGCCACCAGTGCCGCGGCGGCCGTCACGGCCCAGAACCACACCGCCCAGCCGAGCGGCGTAAGGAAGCCTGCGGCGTTCAGGGCAAAGCCCCCGGCGATGCCGGCGGCGAGGCTTGCTCCGACCGCGTAGACGAGGTGTTGCAACGCGGAGGTTGTCCTGACGCCAATGGCCCGCAGCACCGTGTGGCCCGAGACGAGGAACACCATGGGCGCGCCCAGGGCAGTACGGAGGAGCAAGCTGTCGCTGACCGCAACGGCCGCCACCGCGGCCCCCGCCCACAGGCACGGGGCCAGAAGGTCCCACTTGCTACAAATTCTCATGCAATCCCCTCACGTCATAGATGACGATCCAGCCGTTGTCGTAGATGCGGGTGACGCCCTTGACGTCATTGAACTTGAGCAGCGCTGCGCCCGAGAGCGGCGCTCCCTGCCGCGCTTCCCACAGCTGGAAGTAAAAGCCGAGCACCGGCGGAGCCGTAGTCAGGCGCAGGTCAATCAGCAGGAAATCGATGTCGCTTCGCGCCAAGGCCCAAAACTCGTCGGGCCCCAATGTCTCGGCCTCGAAAATTCGCGCGGGATAGACGCCTTCGACGATGGTGGCCCTGACGTCCTGCCGGCCGTAGCCCGCAAGCAGAAGGCGGTTGATGCGGTCGGTGGTGAAGCGGTTGCCAGCACCGAGCCATTCCTTGGCCCAGCGTGCCGTTTCGATCCCCATTGGCTCGATCGATTCGTGATCCGCGGCCACCCTGTAGCGCCCATGGATCGGATTAATCGAAGAGCTCGTGACGCCGCCCAGGACGATGATCACCAGAGCAACGGCCGGTGCGATGCGGCGCCACCCGCGTGGCGTGCGGCCCTGCCAGAAGTGGACGATGCTCACCGCGACGACCAGCCCGACGGCGATGAACACGAACGTTCCCATGCGGTTGCCGATTTCCCATCCAGCGCTGGTCAGTCGGAAGGCGACCGAGACTGGGAGCCCGAAGGCCAGCAAGCTGAGGAGCACGATTCGGCTGTCGCGCCAGCGGCGTTTAAGAATGTCCTGGATCGGACGCCAACCGGAGCGCGGGCCACTCGGCGCTGCCATGGCCAGCGACCGAAAGAATCCGGTTGCCAGTCCGAGGGCCACCAGCAGGAGCGCCAGCAAGGTGGTCAGCCGCATGTAGAGCGCCTTGTCCGGCGCTCCGAGGTGCTCCGACCGCGGGGTGGGCGCGCCGAGGACCTTCCCGAGCAATGTGTCGAAACCGGACTCGATCACCGGGCCGAGATAGCCTGTGAGGGGGATGCCACGGGCCTGCACCCACAGGGACGGCAGGGCTACGGCGAGGATCGCTGCGAGGCCCACGGCAATGCTGGTGTTGATCCGCAGGGGGTCGTGCCGGCGCAAGGCTTCGAGGCCCGCCAGCGCTCCGAAATAGATGGCGGCGAAGGCGGCCGAGAGGTGATGTGTGACCGCGAGGCTAGCCAACAGCAAGGCTATCAGCCCGAGCGACTTCAGCCTCGGTCGCCCGACGAGACCCTTGGACGCTGCTTCGACCGCGAAGGTCAGCACGCACAGCACGATGCCGAGGCTCTCGTAGGAGAACATCGAATCGAACAGGAAGAAGGTTGAGCAGCCCATATAGGCCAGACAGGCGATGGCCGAGATACGCGGCGATCCGGCGATGCTCTCGAGGAACAGAAACAGGGCACCGATGAACGTGCCCTTGAGAATGACCAACAAGAGCGTCCCCGACACGAACAAGGGCAGTCCCGTCAGATCGACGATCGCCGTTGTCAGGATTTCCAGGGCGGGATACGTTGGCCCGATCGGGAAAAGCGGGTTGGACAGGAACAGCCGGCGGGCCGTGATGAGATCCTCGGCCGCGATCCAATGCAAGACCTCGTCGTAACCGATGAAGCTCGTCGGGGAATAGACTATCTTGCAGTAGAACAGGGCTTCGGCAAGCAGGAAGAGCAGGAACAGGCGCTCACCCCGGGCTGCTGTCGGCCAGGCGATGCGAAGGCTGGTCGGAGCGACCAGGAGAACGACACCGGACCAGAAGAGCGGCGGCGCCACGTCATAGCCGCGGCGCCCGGCCGCGTGACCGGCCACGACCAGGAGTAGAGCCGCGGCGGTCGTCAGGCATAGAACCGCGATCCATCCGGAATTGGCGCGTTGCGACGGGGCATCGGCACTGCCGTCGCGAAGGTCGGGACCGACAACGGCCGAGACGAATCGTATCCCGGCCCGGAGCGGGTTGATCCTGGTTCCTGCAGTGAAATGAGCCGGCATCATCAGCCTTACGCCCCGGTCGCAGGAGGCCGCGACATTACGCCGTCGGGGGGCAAGCGGACTCTGGATCGGCTGCTCACGACGTCACAATAAACATCACTCAGCGCTTGGGCGCAGGCATCCCAGTCGGGCAGCGCCAAATTCGGGACCTCCCGATGGGCCTCCAGTTCCTGGGCCATGGCGGCGGCCAGCTCTGCCGGACCGGCGTTGCACGGAATCGCCCGGCACAGGCCTTTGGCGGCCAGCTCCCGCAGACCGGACGTGTCGCTGACGAGGACCGGACGGCGCAGCGACAGGGCTTCCATCACAGCGATCGGATGGGCTTCGTATTCGCTGAACAGCACGAATAACGCGGCGCCCGCCAGGAGGTCAGCCATTTTCTGCCGCTCGGATCCGGGGATGCCCGTAATGGTGACCCGCTTCTCGAGGCCGAGCGTCGCGACGAGGCGCCGCAATTCTCCCTCGTACGGGCCTGTTCCAACGATGTGCAGTCGCACGTCCGGTACCCGGCGGATCAGTTCGGGCAAGGCCGCGATCGCCCGGTGATGGCCCTTGTAGCGCTCCAGCCTGCCGCCCGAGACGATCAGGTGAGGATCGACCTGGACGCCGGGACTCGCAACTGGCATCGCAGCGCCGTTCGGGATGACGACAAACCGTTCCCGCGGCATGCCCATCCTCACGCTGAAGAAGTCGGCTTCGAATTCGGAGACGCCGATCAGCCGCGCGGCCCGGGCCACCAGCGGCCGGAGCAGCGCCTGCTGTGTGCCGCGGACGGCGTTGCGCAGCCGGGAGGAATGCCCGCCGCTGTGGAAGGTCAGGATGAACGGAAGGTCCCCGCGGACGGCCGCCAGCAGCCCGATCGGCGCCACGAAGCTGTTGTAGCCTTGGAAATGGATCAGATCCCAAACCCCGCGCCGGATCGCGGTATAAATGCCGGGCGCAACATAGAGGTCCCGTCCCCTCGGCCAGGCCCGCACACGCCGCACGCGCATGCCGCGCACGTCCTCCTCAACCGGCAACTCCCCCGAGGGATCGGTGGTGAGCACGTCGACGGCGTGGCCGCGCGCCGCCAAGCGGGGACCGACTTCCTGGATGTGAGTTTCGATGCCGCCTATGAGGGGGTAGCAGCGAGCGGCAACCATCAGGACTCGCATCAGGTCTGTCCACCGGCAACACAGGCTGTCGCGCTCCGCCTGCGCTGTTGGTGCACCCTCTCGCGCAGGATGGTTTTCAGGACGCGCCAGCCGTCCGGCATGGCGCGCAGATGGCTCACACCGCTGATGCGCGGAGCCTCGAAACTCGCCACCTCGACAATATTGAGGTGGTTCTTCAACGCCCGCACGTTGATGAGGGTCTCGATCTCGAACCCATCGCAATCGCAGTCCAGGGTGGCGACGTGCTTGGCCCAGAAGGCTATGTATCCGTAGCAGAGATCGGAGAACCAACCGCCATAGAGCAGCCGCACGACCAGGGTCAGCCCCTTATTGCCGAGCATCCGGAACAGCGACATGTCGTCGGTGCCGGCGCCCTGGATGAAGCGTGAACCCTTGACGAGATCCGCGCCGGCCATCAGCGCACTGACAAAGACGATCGCCTCCTCCGGCACCATGGAGCCGTCAGCGTCCAGCATGACGATGATGTCGCCTGTGGCGGCCAGGAATCCCGCTTGCAGCGCAGCACCCTTGCCCCGCCGGGGCTCCATCACAACTTTCACGTCCTCTCGCAGACGGCGCGCGACCGCGACCGTGTCGTCAGTCGAACGACCATCCACAATAATGATCTCATGCGCCCAATTGGGGATGCGCGGCAGAAGCCACGGGAGGTTCTCGGCTTCATTGAGCGTCGGGACGACGAAGCTGACTCGGGGCAGAGTCAGTGATCCCCGTATCGCGACATTTACCGGGTCAGGCGGCGATGCAACACCGACAGGGGCGAGGATGCTGGGGAGACGGGCGTTCATGGCAGCGCTTCGAGGTCGTACGTTGGGACCCATCCGGGGGGCATATTGTGCTTCCATGACTCCATGAGCTCGCCGAAAATCCGGTGCCCCACCTCGCGCGCACGCAAATGCGCGGCCAGCGACAAGCCGCAGCGGCCAGCTCCAATGACCGCCACATCCACGGATGTGCTTGATCCAACCATATGCGGACTCCCGGCCATTATGAAATGAAGATGAAATGGAAGAAGATCGTTACCCTTGTGGCCCCCTATTCTTGGTTTCGTTATGCGACGATTACTTATACAGATCTGAGATTACTTATACAGATCTGAAATGGAAGGACTATATATGGTTAGGAAAAGAAAATAGATGATTAGCTATTTTTGGGTATCTCTTCGGGTTATTTTCAGCCATACGACCAGCGCGGATAGTACGGCAGCGGCACCGATCACCTTCAGCAGCTGCGTTGGCAGCGTTGCCTACCCGGTTAGACTGGGTCCACCTTCAACCCCAGCGAGGACATTCATCGACCCGCCGGCTGGGACTAGCTCACAGCGACAATTTCTACCGAGCGAGCCGCAGAAGGCCGCGAGGGTCGCCGGCGCGAAGAAATGAACGTCCAGCGCAACGCTGACTTGCCACAGGCCGGAAGCCGCGAAGTCCAGGTGGGCTCGCTCCTTCATTCGGCCGTGATTTCCGAGCTTAAAGCGCGCCCGGCCCTTCGCAGGCCGGGCACATTGTGCTCGACCGCCTGGCTACGGGTAGCTAACCCGGGCGAAACCGGCCAAGAGAGGGACTGCCCACGCGGTCCCGAGACCGGCGCGTCGGGTACCAGCAAACGATACGAGGTCGTGACCTCTCGCAAACCCCGGATATGCCCGAACACGTCGATCACCTCCAGGCCAGACCGGCGGTTGTAGGTGTGACACCCCAGCGCTCCGGACCAAATGCGACCGACGGGGACCTGGGCAAACTCCGACGCGCCGAGCGCATCGATCTGGCAGAACGTCACCGCGCCGCCATAGCCGCGCGCGCAGTCTTGGACCGGGCGTAGCGTGCGTCCGCCGTGTCGAATGACGGCGCCTGCGGGGCGGCTGAGCCTTGCATCGAGCAGGACGGGGTTGGCGGCATGGGGTGTCCAAGACCCGGTCAGGCTCTCGGCACGGTAGAGGCTGAGGACATCCCAGGATGTGGACCTCCAAAGCCTTGGGCTGACGAAAAACCAAAAGCCGCCCTCGTGCCAGAGCGGCGTGGTATCGTAGCCCTCGATGCCTTCCATGAGGTAGGCCTCCCGCGTCCAACGGTAAGGGAATTCCACTGCCCTGTAGAGGCTGACATTCCTGGCCGCCCCCGATTCGGGGATCATCCAGATCTGCCCATCCTGCTCGAAGACGAACGGGTACGAGAGGTGATGCGGTTCCTCCACGACGATCCGGGATGCGCCGGCTGTCCCGTCCCGGTTCACTGTCACGACCGCAATGCACCCCCGGTTCTTCGAGTAGAGGTACTGTTCGACAAAGATGAAATCCTGCCCCCGGTGCCGGAACGGGAACGGGTCGGCAAGGTAGCTGTCGGCATTTCCGGTGAGCACCCGGAAGGCCGCTTCGCCTTTGTCGAGCAGGCTCGCCGATTCATCGAAGCGCCAGCCAATCCCCCACATCCTCCCGCCCCTCGCCAGGACGTCCAAAAGCCCGATCGCCTTCGATCCAACCGTGCCGGTCGCCCTTGCAACCGCCGAAAGCGCGCCAAACGAAGGCACTGCCGTCCGTGGACTGGGGACACCGGACGCAGCTGAACCGGTTTCCTCGCACAGGGCTTTGAGGATCAGCGGCACAGCGCAGGAAAGGGCGCTGTCGAGCCTCGCTGCCAACACTTCATGGTCTACACTGGCCGGACGCGCCGTCCACGGCCGCAACGGGCGCGCCGTGTCATGCAGGTCGATGAGAAGATCCTGATGATTCATCCAGGCCGCCACGACTCCGATCTCGCCGGGTGCGCTGTTGAAGACCGGGGTGAGCACGCGCCGCCCTGCCGGGAGCGATTCCGCCGCGCTCAAATCAATCACCACATCCACTTGGTCGGCCGGGGGCGGCGGCAGGCACCGCAGCGCCGCCTCGACGGGGTCGATGGCGCCGTTCCCACGAAAGCCATAGACCAGTCGTTCGAGTTCGAGCAGCAGACGGCAGATTAGCGGCAGCGGGCGGCGACCGGCCGCCAAGGCGCAGGAGACTTCGTTGCCGGGCACCTCAGCAAGCGCTTCTGCCAGCCAGAGGTGCCACCGCAGTAGCCGGGACGGATCGAGACTCAGGCAAATGCGCATTGTTGTTCTCACGGCGGATTTCAAAAGGACGCCAGCTCACCTCAGGCGATCGCCTGCACGGACTCCGCCGCTGGTCGGCGAGCCAAAGGCGGCAGATGGAAAGCCGCAGCGAGAGGATGGTTTCCACCTGCTGCGGTTGCGGGGGCTCGCATGTAGGGGCCGAACACTTGATTGGGAGATACCTGACAGCACGGGTCCATACTCGAGCGGCTGGAAGCGGCAAGCACCACTATGCCCGAACGACGCCGGGCTGTGCGAGGTCAGAGGAGGTAATCCCTAGGGGTTCTTGTGCTGTGGCTCCGGCAAGGGTCATGTGGAGGGATGATTATCGATTGGCAACGGGCGAAATACGGACTGCGCAAGGCATGGTTGTGTGCGCTCGTGTTCGCGTTCGTATCCGTTTCGGCAGTCGTGAGCGCCGCGGATGATCCGTCGGCAACGTCCTTCATCAAGACTTCCGGAACGAACTTCACCTTGGACGGCAGGCCGTTCTTCGTGACCGGCGTAAACAACCACTATCTGACCTACGGGTCGCCGGATGAGGTCACCCGCGTTCTCGACGACGCGGTGGCGATGGGCGCCAATGTAGTCCGCACCTTCCTCCAGCCGGTGATCGGGTCGCTCGACGGAAGCAAGCCTACGATCTGGGATTGGCGCCTTGAAGGCGAAGCCAGCAATCTCGCGGTCAAGGGCACGTACCTGCTCTACTGGGACCCGAGCCAAAACAGGATGGCGGTCAATGACGGCCCCGACGGCATGCAGAAGGTTGATTTCCTCATCGCCGAGGCCGGCAAGCGACGCCTGAGGCTGATCATCGCCGTCCTGGATTTCTGGGCCTTCACAGGCGGCGCCCAGCAGATGCGGGCCTGGTATGGGAGCCGGGACGCCCCAGGCGTGCAGAGCCAGTACAACACCGACCTCAGCAAAGAGAAGTCGGAGTTTTTCTTCCAGGATCCGCGCACCAAGCGCGACTACAGGACCTGGGTCAGCCATGTCGTGCAGCGAGTCAACCCGCTCACCGGGCTCGCCTACCGGGATGATCCGACCATCATGGCCTGGGAGCTAATGAACGAAGGCAATGCGCAGCCGGAGGCCTTACGATTGGCTTGGACCAGCGAAATGACGGCCTACGTGAAGTCGCTCGATCCCAACCATCTCGTCACCTCAGGGCACGCTAACGTTGAGTCGAAGCTATCGGATCTGACGATCCCGACTCTCGATTTTGGGACCTGGCACGGCTACCCGCTCTACTACAAGCTCACCGTCCAGCAGTTCGACAGCTTGATCACCGAGTTCTGCCGGTTGGCAGTTCGCGCCGGAAAGCCGGTGCTTCTGGAGGAGTTCGGCTATGCCCGCTCCAATGAGAACTTTGCCCAGGCTTACGCGATGTGGCTCGACACGCTGACGCGCGAACGCAACTGCGCCGGCTGGATGGTGTGGCGGCTGGTGTCGCGGCAGGACAGCGGGCGCTATCCCGTCGACGAATATGACAAGTTCGATATTCACAACGACGGAGGTCCGCTCTGGAACATCCTCAAAGCCGCCACGGCTCGGGCGACGCAGACACGCGAAACCAGCCCGGCCTCAGAACCCAGCCGGCAGTTGCCATGACCGAAGCCTCCGTCGTGATCTGCGCCGACACACTCGATCGCTGGGACGATTTGAACGCGGCCATCGCGTCGGTGCGCCGCCAGACCTGCCCGGCCCGCGAGATCATCCTCGTCGTCAACAACGATGAGGCGCTCTTGGAGCGCGCCCGGCGCGAGATCGAGGGTGTCGTCGTTGCACCTAATACCAACGTGCGTGGACTGTGCGGCGGTCGCACGACGGGAGCCGGATTGGCGTCCGCGCCGGTCGTGGCGTTTCTCGATGACGATGCGATCGCCGATGAGCGCTGGCTGGACGAGTTGCTGATGCCCTACGCCCACCCGCGCGTGCTTGGCGTCGGCGGCCGCCTCGAGCCTCTGCGGCGCAAACCTCGGCCCTGGTGGTTTTTATGCTGAAAACCGGCTTCCGGGTAGGTCGAATCCCGCAGGGAAGCCTGGCTTTTCAAAAACCAAGACCATCGCACCGTCTATCGAAGAGTTTGGGCAGACATTGGCAGCTCAAGTCGGGAGAATTGCTAGATGCGTATTCTGATGCTTGCGCAATCCTATATGCCGATTGGCGTTGGCCAGCGGGGCCACGTCCGGAACCGAAGTGTCGGTCTCGCCCGCCGCGGTCATGACGTTGCCGTTGCCACAACCGGCCAGCCTGGATCCAAAACCGGGCAGCCCGAGGATGGCGTCAGCAGCGAACGCCGGCAGGTCCTGCCCCACCCTAGGATCTCAGTGATTATCTGTGCCTACACCGAGGACAGATGGGAGCTGATGCTTCAGTCGGTGGCCTCGGTTC
The DNA here is from genome assembly GCF_040319905.1 of Mesorhizobium sp. M0833. Classification (NCBI taxonomy): domain Bacteria; kingdom Pseudomonadati; phylum Pseudomonadota; class Alphaproteobacteria; order Hyphomicrobiales; family Phyllobacteriaceae; genus Mesorhizobium; species Mesorhizobium sp. M0833. The sequence continues at coordinate 39,373 of NZ_JAMYOQ010000040.1, forward strand.
AGGAGCAGACCTTGCAACCCTGCGAGATCATAGTATGCGTCGACCAGCCCCTGTTCCGCCGTTGTGCCGCCTACTGGGCTGACTTCGCCGCATCCACCCCTCCGCTACGGGTGATCCAGAACAAGTATGACGGGCACCTGGGGTCGGCCCGAAACACGGCAGCCGAGGCAGCTGCCGGAGAGATCCTGGCGTTCCTGGATGATGATGCAGCGGCCGACAAGGACTGGCTCGAGATTCTCACCGACCCGTACCAGGATGAGCGCATCGGCGCCGTCGGCGGGCGTCCCATACCGGTCTTCGAGGCTGGCCGCCCGGCCTGGTTCCCTGTGCAGTTCGATTGGGTGTTCGGATGTGCGTATGATGGCCTTCCGACTAGCCGAGGCCCTTTGGCGCACCTCATAGGAGCCAACATGTCGGTACGGCGGTCCCTCCTCGAGCAGGTGGGAGGGTTCCATTCCGACAAACACGATGACATGGACATGTGCCACCGCGTGGCGCACATCAAGGGCAGTGAGGCGGTCATCTATGAACCGGCGGCGACTGTCCGCCACTTTGTACCCGCCTCACGGCCGACCTGGAAGTACTTCTGGCGCCGCTGCTTCTTCGTCAACAAGGGGAAGGTCGAGGCCTTTTCCCAGATGGGCGACGCCGCTACTCTGGGCGCAGAGGCCCGCTTCGTCTGGTACGCGCTGACCAAGGGCGTACCGCGGGAGATTTTGCAAGCGGCCAAGGGTGACGGCCATGGGCTGGCCCGGTCCGCGGCGATAGTCGTGGGTGTGGGGCTGGCCGCGGCAGGCCACGTCGCCGGCCGGATCGAGCTGGTGCGGCGCTTGCGCCGGCGGCGCCAACAGGCAACCAAGCAGATACTGGATACAGCCACGCAAGGCGATAGGCGCGGGAAGTAAATGCCGTCTTCGATAGTCATTGGTTCGGGTCCGGCTGCAGCCGCCGCCGTGTTGGCGCTGTCCGAGAAGCCGGACGAGAAGATAACCGTGTTCGATCCAGGCACCGTGCTCGACGCCGAGACGCAGGAGGTAATCTCCAGGCTGTCAAAGCTGCGTGTCGACGACTGGGATGCGGAGGACGTCCGCCGGGTCAGCCTGCAGCCCAAGCAGGTCCGGTCCGATTCGCTACCTGAAAAGAGAAGCAACGGATCCGATTTCCCCTTTGTCAACAAGGGCCAGCTCGACGGCGTCCACTCCCAGGGTAGAGTCAACTCAGCTGTCATATCCAGCGCCTACGGGGGGTTCAGCAATGTCTGGGGGGCCCAGATCATGCCCTTCAGCGCCGCCACGTTCAAGGGATGGCCGTTCGGCTTCTCGGATATGGAAGAGCACTACCGCACCGTCCTGGGTCACATTCCTTTCGCCGGAGAGTCCGACGATCTCGAGGAGTGGTTCCCGCTCATCGGATCCCCGGACCCGCTTCCGCCGCTGGCGCCGCGGACGCAGATGGTCCTGGCCAACTACGACCGGCATCGCGATCGTGTGCGCTCCACGGGAATAACGATAGGCCGCGCCCGCCTCGCCTTCTCAGCGCCCGAATGCCAGCCCTGCGGCCTATGCATGACTGGGTGCCCGCGGTCGCTGATCTTTTCGGCCTCGCACAGCTTCGATCGCTTCAGGCGCAGCGGGAGGATCGACTACCACAGCGGGCTGCTCGCGGTGCGAGTCGACCAGGAGCGCGACACGGCCGTCGTGCAGGCCCGGGAGCTGTCCAGCGGCCGGATCCAGCGATTCACAGCCGACCGGGTCTTCGTGGGCTGCGGAGCAATCGGGACCACCCGGCTGATCCTGGGCTCGCTCGGATCGGACCAGCCGGTCCATCTTTCGGAATCGGCTCAGTTCGTTCTTCCAATGATCTCCATGAAGCCGACCCCCGACCCACGGACAAGGCGCGAGTTCACACTCAACCAGTTCAACATGGTCATCGGCCGGGACGAGGAGGGCTTCGATGTCTCACAGATTCACTTCTATCCATTCAACCAGGCGTACTATGATGCGCTGCCCGCCCTCCTCCAACACCGCGCCGCCGCCTTCGCGACGGATCGGCTCCTCAGCCGGTTGACGGTAGGCCTGGGCTACTTGCCGTCCTGGGCATCACCCAAGGTCCGGGTCACCGCCCAGCTGTCCGCAGCTCCCGATGAGCTACCCCAGATCACCCTCACTTCGGAGGGCTTCAGCGAGGCCAAGGTCAGGGGCAAAGACGTGCCTCCGATGCTCCCTGACGTAATAAAGCGGATCCGCAGGGCGGCACCTTACCTTGACTTGTGGCCAGTCACGCCGCAGATGCTGTGGTCGGGCGCGGCCAAGAGCTACCACTTTGGCGGCAGCTTTCCCCACGCCAATGAGCCGGATTCTGGGAGTGCGACGACAGACCCCCTCGGGCGGCTGGCGCGCTGGGACCGGATTCATCTCATCGACGGGTCGGTTTTCCCAAATGTTCCGGCTACTACCTTTACCCTGACTGTGATGGCCAATTCGCATCGCATCGCCTGCGAAGCGATGCAGCTGACGGGTTGAGCGTTCAATGCGGGTCGGAATCACCGGAGCCAACGGATATGTCGGGACCATCCTGCGTGCCGCCTTCGCCGAAGAAGGGCATGAGGTCATCGCGTTCGCCCGTTCGAACCGGGTGACCTCCGAATCTGCCGCCGCGATGGTCGGCGTCGCCGAGTGGCGCCCATACGAGATCAAGCGCCCGCCGTCGGGCGCCGCATTCAGCGACCTAGATGTGCTCATCCACGGTGCATGGGACCTGACTCTCGTCAACGCCGGCGATGTGTGGGGTGTCAATGTGTCCGGCTCGCAGCACCTTCTACGCAATGCCGCCGACGCAGGGGTTCGCCGGGTCATTTTTATCTCCTCGATGTCCGCTTATAAGGGAACCCGACAGTTATACGGCCAGGCGAAGCTGGCCTGCGAGCGCACCGCCAGCAGTCTGGGAGGTGTCTCCACCCGGCTCGGACTGGTGTACGGCCCCGGTTGGGGCGGGATGGCAGGTGCGCTCCGCAAGCTCACCAACCTGCCGGTCACACCTCTCATCGGCGCGCGCTCCCACCAGTTCACCGTGCATGAGGCGGACCTGGCAGCCGCCATGGTGCGTATTGCCGAGTCGGACATGCCCCTGCCGGAACCGGTAGGGCTGGCCAACCCCGAACCGGTGCCGTTCCGACGGCTCATGAAAGAGATCGCCGCGTCACAAGGCAGAACACTGCGCGCCGTCCCCGTGCCCTGGCAGTTTGTCAGTGGCGTCCTCAAGGCAGCTGAGGCCCTGCATGTCCCCCTACCCTTCCGATCCGATTCCATCCTTGGGCTCGTGCACCCGGCGGCAGGGGTTCCCGGTGTACAGCGGCTCAAGCAACTCGGAATCGAGTTTCGGAGCTTCTCGCTGGACGGCGATCGACCCTAAACAGTATGGGAGATCCCCCGGCCTTGCGAGTGACCGTAGCAGTTTGACGTTTTCCGGGGACCACTGTCAACTTTGCCTTTGTGAGCCTCCACGCACACAAAAGGTCAGTTCGCGCTAGACGAGTTTGAGTACCAGCCGAGACTACAAATTGCCACGTCGCTTCATGCTGAAGTATCAGCGCAAGAGGTGGTATGGGCATCTGCGCAAGCACCGTGGCGAGGTTCCGCGAATAGCGAATTCATGCGGTCGGTGCGATCGCAAGGAGCAAGCCGACCCGATCTCGGGAACACCCGACATTGCTGAAGATCGCCGGCGTCGAGCAAAATACGATACTGCAGCGTCTCGCCCTCGGGTCTCGCCATCTCTCCCTTGCTGCCACTTGGAGTCGGTTGTTCTGACGCCTAACACGGCCTCAGCTAGTGAGGACCATCAGTGAGGCGCCGCCGAGTAAGCGCACCGACAGATCCTCTCCGGCAATAGTCCGGACAATGCGTCGTGCGGCGCTACCGAGGATGGCTGTCGTGGTTCGCCATTCGGGATGGATCAGCAGGACATCTTCCGTCCTAGTGTACTGTGCGTCGATAATCTTAAACCCTGTGTCGCGCAGAGTCGCTAGAGCTGTTGCCCGATCAAAGTAATGCAGGTGACCGACCTCCTTGCGTTGCTTAAGGTGCTGACCGCGCAGAAGGCCTAAGATACTGATATCGAGAGGAATATGAAACGCATAGTATTTCGAATGTCCTCTGAGCCTCCGAAGAAAGCCAATATAGTCATCGATGTGCTCGAAAACATCAATGCACAAAAGAAGATCATAATTTTCGTTGGTTTGCAGGAAGTCGCTGCAGTGAAATCTTAGGTTTTTTCTTTCTCGCTGCTTCGCCAAATTTATAGCATAGGGAGCGATGTCGTAGCCGATGGCCTCTGAGTCACGGAAGATATCGTGTTGAAGAAGGGCATTCAGAACGCCTCCCGTCCCGCAACCTGTGTCTACGATTTTCTGGCAACTGATGTTGTTGGCGCGCACGATCTTGGCGATGTTCGCGGCCTTAACACCGCCGTCTTCGTCATGCCAAGTCGGATTGGCAGCGGCATAATCTTTTCCGGTATAGAGGTCATTACTTGACATCATCTCTGCCCATTTCATTATGCTTGAGCCAGATTAAGTTGCCTCTTCGAATGCTTCGACCCAACAATTGCTTGTGGCTTTGAATGAAAACGACCAGCGATCGAAATCTCTGCATGGCCCCAAGGGGACTCCAAAGTCGTCCCTGTTGATCGAACTTCACATTTTGGGAATGAACGAATCTTAGGACGGCACCGGCCCCCCTTGAGGTCGCTCCAGAGTTCTAGAGTTCCTCCCTTGCCCGGGCTGCACGTTAGGTGCGAATCGCGCACCTCGGAAAAGTGGGCGCAACCGGATAAAAACAAAACCTAGTCATTACAAATGTAACGACACCCTCGATGCCGTCAAGCCGCCAGGCTGCGACGCTTCCGGGGCAGGCACCCCTCAAGCAGGCGGCCCATCTGAGGTAGCTCATAAGAAGAACCAAACTCTTCACTCCACAGCGACGCTGCCGGTAGAATGTTGTCGCCGATCAGTGACAGGCGATGCCGCATTGTCCCTGCGCGTTCTGAACGAAAACGGCCAATTCTGGGTGCGGTCAATCTAGCCTGCATTGGGCTGCGCTCGATAACGGTGCCAGGTTCCACCTTCGCTCATTGTCGGATGATGGGGACACCGCCGCCCCGTGCCGCCGGCGACGTCGCTCAGCAGGCCGAGCTTGGCGGTCAGCACGTATAGCCTGATAGCCGAATCTCTTAGGGAAGCTTTGAGCATTCAGGAATCATCCAATGATACCGATACAGGATTTGTGGCAGTGACTTGTCGGGGGGCCCGCTCGGAGGGCGGCATCGCAACGATCTTCGTTCGGCTATGCAGACTTTCACTCGATCAAGGCCTGATCCCGGGAATAATGAGGCACCTCCGGAGGATCGGCATCGACACACCGCCCCAAGACCACCTCGCTGGATAATGCCGCCACCGCCACCAGCCGGAGGTTTCCCAATTACGAACATCAGGAGCACTTCCTCGCATCACCGGCTGGCGTGGCCCAGCTCGGAAAACCATTGTTTGGTCCCGGCGAACAGCTTCGCTGAGTACGAACCCGAGCCGAGCCCGGTAACCAAAAAAAACGTGTCTGGTTTGCCCTCAATGAGGTATGTGGATGACATTCAACGGCGACCGACGGACGCAGTCCAAACCCTTGCCCGGACCGCACTACGTTTATGGCTTCCTCACGACGGCGCTGAACGAGCCGATCCATCCCAAGGTCATGCCGTGATCACACCACGGATGATAGCACGACGTTTGGATGTGGGTGCGACATGGGATGAGGCGAAGGCGTTGCTGCAGCCGGATGATGCGCGCGGCGAGGACAAAAAGGGGCAGGCAGCAGCCTTAAACCGACTGAGACCTCTATAACCTCATGGCCTATGGTCGCATCGAGGCCCACCCGCCGCGGCGCACTATGTGCGCCGATCCTTAGTGGGGATTGTCGCTAGATCGACCCCAATCTCTTTGCGTTCGGCGAGAAGGTCAAAGGCGCGCTTCACGCAGGTGAGCATGCCGAGAGCGAGCACATCGACTTTCGTGAACCTCAGGAGGTCGATGTCATCCTTGTCCCTTTCGATCACCTGCGATCGATCATGGCAGCCGGTTCGATCGGGACGGGTTCGTCGACCCGCACCGCCTGCGCGGGGTTAAACTGCGGAGCGCCTTGACCGTTTTTAGGATCGCCGTTGGCGTCGCCGCACAGGCGAGCGCAGTGCAATTCAGTCCGGATCAGCAAAATGGGGCTACCCCTGAGGAACGATCGCGGATCGGAGAAAACCATGCGATGAATTCAGAATGACGCATGAGACGCATGACCTTAACGACGAGCGCAGAGCTTAACGCCAAGCCCGGTCGAACTCCCGGCTCTCTAGCGGTCAAGGCTTGTAAATGGAAGTTGTCATTGCACAATCCCGAAGACTTAAGGCGCCAAAGCTTACGCACGAATAAAGGCAAATCCGATTGGGTGAACCGCACGCTATTCTTGTATCGGGAGTTGCGGGCTTCGTAGGAAGCAAGCTCGCAAGGCTCTTTGTTGATCGGGGATATTCGGTCTTCGGCTTTGATGACCTGTCACGAGGTTCTCGGCAAAACCTAAGTGGCCTCCTTACGCATGAGAGGTTCATTTTTGAGAAGGTGGATCTCTCAGACGCCGGTGCAGTGAGAAGCCGCTTTATGAATTGTCACAGTCGCATTCCGATTTCCGAAGTTTGGCACATGGCTGCCAATTCGGACATTGCTGCCGGAATCGCCGATGCCTCTGTTGATCTACGCGATACCTTTCTATCCACGTTCAACGTGTTGAACGCGATGAAGGAGGCGGGGGTTCCCTTTCTAGCTTTCGCTTCCAGTTCAGCAGTATACGGCGATTTGGGGGAGGCTCCGATTAGAGAGGATGTCGGGCCGCTGCTGCCCGTTTCGAATTACGGTGCTATGAAGCTCGCATCGGAGGCGCTCATCAGCGCTGCCGTCGAGAACTGGCTAGCTCGGGCTTTGCTTTTTCGCTTTCCGAACGTGATCGGCGTTCCAGCAACACACGGTGTCATTCTAGATTTTGTGAGAAAGCTAAGGATCACGCCAAACAAGCTGAATGTTTTGGGGTCGGGGCGACAGCAGAAAGCGTATCTTCACGTCAATGATCTGATTAATGCAATTGTATACTTGCGTGCGAACGCATCCGAGCGGCTTGGCTATTACAATATCGGACCCGGGGACAACGGGGTAACCGTCAGCTTTATAGCGGAGACGACCGTCGGGGCTGTCGCACCGGGCGCAAGCATCCAATATGGAGTTGAAGACCGCGGTTGGACGGGGGATGTGCCCCGATTTTCCTATGACATAGCAAAAATCAGTGCACTCGGTTGGCGGCCCCAGCTTGGTTCGGCTGATGCGGTTCGAAAAGCCGTCTTAGAAATCGCGCGACAGGAGGCACACCTGTGATGCAGGCGGTTGTACTTGCGGGCGGTCGAGGGACGCGGCTCAGGAGCCGGACAAGTGACTTGCCTAAGTCGCTGGTCAGCGTTGGTGGCAGGCCACTTCTTGAGCATCAGATCCTCCTCGCCAAGCAACATGGTATCGAGAGTATTTTAATTCTGGTGAACCACGCTGCCGAGCAAATCGTGGAGTTTTGCAATCAGCGCGAGAATTGGGGGATTGACGTTCTTTGCGTAAATGACGGTGCGCCTCGCGGGACTGCTGGAGCAGTTCTGTCCGTTTTGGATCTGCTCGACGACGACTTCCTTACGATCTATGGCGACACGATGCTCGACATCGATCTCACCCGCTTCAAGTGGTTCCATGAAAAACACAAGGCAGCAGCCGCAACAATTTTCACCCATCCGAATGACCACCCGCATGATTCCGATCTGATAGAAACGTCAGAAGACGGTATGGTTACCGCGTTCTATCCATATCCACACGATCCCGGTTGCTATTACCCCAACAAAGTCAGCGCGGCTCTTTACTATATTCGAAGACAAGCTTTATTCCGGTGGCGCGCCACAGTAACCCCGTTCGACTTTGGCAAAGACCTTTTTCCTCAAATGCTTCGGGCCGGTATGAAAATTAGAAGCTACAACAGCCCTGAGTACATAAAAGACGCTGGGACCCCGGCGCGACTTGACAAGGTTTGCGCCGACTTTGAATCGGGCTGCATAGCCCGAGCTTCCCTCACTTCTCCGCAGAAAGCAGTATTTTTGGACAGGGATGGGTGCATCAATGTTGACTATGGACACATCGATCGTCCCGAACGCTTCGAATTGATTGAGGGCGCTGCGGACGCGATCGCTTGTTTCAACCGAGCCGAATATCGGGCAATTGTCGTCACTAACCAACCCGTGGTGGCCAGAGGCACTTGCTCTGCACGAGACTTGCGGATGATCCATAACAAGATGGAAACTGAGCTTGGCCGTTGTGGGGCTTTTGTTGATGCCATCTATTTCTGCCCGCACCATCCAGATCGCGGCTTTCTCGGTGAGGTGGAAGAGCTGAAGATCCGCTGTGAATGCCGCAAGCCTTCTACTGGGTTGATTAACGAGGCGGTCGAGGCGTTCAATATTGATCGCAGCCAATCCTGGATCATCGGCGATTCATCTACGGATGTCGCTCTCGCAAAGCGGTCTGGCATCAGATCGATCCTAGTCGAGACGGGCGCGGGCGGGTTGGATAGCAAGTATCACGTCACGCCCGACTATACCGTCTCAGACTTGTTGGAGGCAGCTAAGTTCATTCTCGCCGTTCATCCACCTTTGATAAATTCAGCATCTGATCTGATCTCCCATGTGAAGCCAGGTGATGTTTGTTTCGTAGGGGGCCTTTCCCGGAGCGGAAAGAGTTTTCTTTCCAGCGCTATCGCGGAGGTTCTTCGCGGGCGCGGCTTTGAGACGGAAATCGTTGCTCTTGATCGCTGGATACGGTCCGTCGCGGATCGCGAACCAAAAGTGGTAGGTCGCTCCAATTTGGACGAGATCAGGGGCGTTCTGAGCCGCTTGGTGGGAGTCCGCTCTCGCGAGACGCACGAACTGCCCTTTCACGAAAAGCTCAGCCGCATATCGCATAGAAGATCGGAAAGGATAACCATTTCTCCGGAAACCGTCCTGGTCGTGGAAGGAACCGTCGCTCTTTGGCTATCTGATGTAGTTTTGGGCGATCGTGCACACACATTTTTCGTTGATATTGATGAGGAGGTGCGGATGTCCAGAGTAACTCGAGAATACTTGCGGCGAGGTATGGATTGGGGGACTGCAGCGAGTATTTACAGTTCGCGCCAAGAGGACGAGACACCGATCGTGTTGGCATCGCGGGCGCATGCTAAACATTGCGTCCAATTGCGGGCGATTGAGCTGACAGAGGCAGTTCAATGATCATTAGTCAGACGCCGTTTCGAGTCAGCTTTGTGGGAGGTGGTAGCGATCTTCCTGCCTTCTATCGGCAGGAAGGTGGCGCCGTCCTAAGCGTTGCTATCGACAAGTACGTCTACGTGAATGTGAACCGCAAGTTCGATAGTGGCACTCGAATCGCTTATTCCAAAACGGAAGAAGTAGATAGTGTTGAGCACATCCAGCATCCGATTGTAAGGGCGGCGATGGGATATCTTGGGATCCCGGGAGGAATTGAGATAACCACCATTGCCGATATTCCATCGAAGGGAACAGGACTTGGATCCTCAAGCACTTTTACCGTCGGCCTTCTGCATGCACTAAACGCATTTCGTGGGCAGTATGTCTCCAAGGCAAGGCTCGGCGCTGATAGTTGTCGCATTGAGATCGAACTTTGTGGCGCTCCCATTGGAAAGCAAGACCAATACGCCGCCGCTTTCGGGGGGTTGAATCTTATCGAGTTTCACCCTGATGAAAGCGTCTCGGTGTCACCGCTCATATGCCCAGGTGATTTTATCGCTTCAATTGAGAAACAAGTTCTCATGTTTTACACCGGCATTACGCGCAGTGCTTCAGACATTCTCGTTCGGCAGTCAGAGGGCATCGCAAGAGCACCGGACAAGCGGAAAGCGCTCAGGCGGATGGTCGAACTCACGTATCACCTTCGTGATGAACTGCATCGATGCAACCTCGACGCCTTCGGCGAAATTCTCCATGAGAACTGGCTCTTAAAAAAGAGCCTCTCTGAAGAAATCACGAACGATGTAATCGATGGCTGGTACCGAACTGCGTTGCGAGCAGGTGCGACGGGCGGAAAGTTACTTGGAGCAGGTGCAGGAGGTTTTCTCATGTTCTTCGCGCCTCTCGATCGCCACGACGCAATCAAAGTAGCCCTCGGGGAGCTAAAGCATATCCCTGCGAAGTTCGACTTCCTCGGGAGTCGCATCGTTCATTATCAACCGACATGGGAGGCCACCCAATGAATGACTTCAGCGGCAGCGCTCAAGTATACTTCGAGAAGCTCGAGACCGTTCTGGCTTCATTAGACCACGAAAGCTTTGATAACGCAGTGGCTTTGGTCGCCCAGGCACAGGAAGACGGCAAGCAAATAATCACACTTGGAAATGGCGGCAGCTCACTGACAGCGCTACACTTTATCACGGACTGGAACAAGAGCATCTATCTCTCTACGAAGCGCCCGTTTCGTGGTCGGACTCTGATCGACAATGTGGGCCTTACATTTGCGTACGCGAACGATGTTTCTTTCGAGGATGTATTCGTCGAGCAGCTGAAGAACATCCTGAACGACGGCGACTTGGTCATTGCCATTTCGGGCAGCGGGAACTCGGAAAACGTTTTGCGCGCTGTTCGATACGCTAATGATCATGGCGCAGTGACGTTGGGTCTTTGTGGATATAGTGGAGGAGCGCTCAAGCAGATCGTTCAACACGTAGTTTGGGCGAATGTGAATGACATGCAACTCGCGGAAGATATACATTCTATGTTCGGGCATGTCGTTATGCAGCGTCTTTGTTTTGGAAGTTCACAAAAGTGGAGCGATTGGCGACAACGGCTCAGCGCTGCTGGAGGCCTCAATCCAAATCGAGCTGGCGCCGAGACGGCTTGGCAACCCTGAACAAGCCATGCCGCCAGTTGGACGAACGCGGTCAATTTTAGGTGGGTCAACCTTGCCTGTACAGACGACGATGCGGCGAACGAGCAGGCCAGGCGGTTCGCGGACGCCGCAAGGTGGAGCTTTGGCGCCTGGTTGCGCAGTTCAAATTTGACAAGCCGCGGGACCGTCCCGCGGCTACGAGGCGCTCTCGCGCCCGAGGGCTACGTTTCAGCCAATTCAAGAGCCACTTATGCAAACATACTTCCCTTGGGTCTTGGCGCTGTTCAGATCTTGAAAAATTCGAACCTGATGCAGGCCGCTGGCGTTGCGATCAACGCCTGTCGGGGCAGCCGGAGTATCTGCCGTTGCTGCGTGGCGAACTAGAGCACGTCCTGTGATCGATGAATCGATTGTGATGTGACGGCTGCGTTTTGTGCTGATTCAACATCCACCTCGATGGAGGTGGACGATGGGAAGAGCATTGAGCGGTGATCTTCGGTCGCGGGTCTTGAAGGCTTCGGACGAGGGCATGTCGGCGCGGCAAGCGGCGGCGCGGTTCGGCGTGGGAGTGTCCAGCGCGATCGTAAGCGCTGTTCTCAGGCCACGGCCTTGAGCTCGAGCTTGTCGATGTAGGCCCAGGGCAGGAGATCGTCGATCTGGCTGTTAGGATGGCCGTTGACGATCCTGGTGAGGACATCGGCGACATAGCCGAGCGGCTCAACGCTGTTGAGCTTGCAGGTTTCGATCAGCGAGGCGATGACGGCCCAGTGTTCGGCGCCGCCGTCAGAGCCTGCGAAGAGCGCATTCTTGCGGTTTAGCGCGATCGGACGGATGGAGCGCTCGACGGTGTTGCTGTCGATCTCGATGCGGCCGTCTTCGAGGAAGCGCGAGAGGCCTTCCCAGCGTGAGAGCGTATAGCGGATTGCCTCTGCGAGCTTGGTCTTCTGACTGATCAGGCCGAGCTTCTCACGCAGCCATGGGTCGAGTGCCGCGATGATTGGAGTACTCTTTTCCTGACGCGCAGCGCGGCGCTCGTCGGCCGATCGGCCACGGATGCTGTCCTCGATTTTGTAGAGTTCAGCGATCCGTCTGAGCATCTCGCTGGCGATGGGCGCGGGACCGGCTGCCGCCAGTTCATAGAAGCGCCGGCGCACATGTGCCCAGCAGAAGGCGAGCGTCACGCCACTCTTCTCGGCCAGCACGCGATAGCCGCCATAACCGTCGACCTGCAAGATTCCGCCAAATCCTGCGAGATGAGCGATCGGCCGCTCGGCCTTTCGGTCCGGCGCATAGACATAGGCGACGCCCGGCGGGTCGCTCCCCTCCCATGGTCGGTCATCGCGGGCATAGGCCCAGAGCTGCCCAGTCTTGGTCTTGCCGCGGCCGGGATCGAGCACCGGCGCCGTGGTCTCGTCAGCGAAGAGTTTTGGTGAGGTCTTCAGCTTGCCAAGCAGCCGCTCATGCACCGGACGCAGGTGCCAGGCGGCGCGGCCGACCCAGTCGGCGAGCGTGGAGCGATCGAGATTGATGCCTTGCCGGGCATAGATCTGCGCCTGACGATAGAGCGGCAAGTGATCGGCGTATTTGGAGACCAGCACCTGGGCGACCGTTGCCTCGGTCGGAAGACCACCCTCGATCAGCCGCGCCGGCGCGGGAGCCTGAACGACCACATCCTCACAGGCGCGGCAGGCATATTTGGGCCGGCGCACGACGATCACACGCAGCTGCGCCGGAACGATATCGAGCCGCTCGCTCACGTCCTCACCGATCCGGTGCAAGTCATTGCGGCAGCACGGGCAGGCATGGTCCTCGATGTCGACCACCATCTCCACGCGCGGCAGATGGGATGGCAGCACGCCCCGGTTCGCTCGGCGCTTTGCGACACGCGCCTGATGTTCGCCATGAGCGGTCTGTGCCTGCTCTTCGTCACCGGCGGCCTCGATCTGCTCGGCCTCTTCGAGCCCCAGCAGCAATTGATCCTCGGGGAGCGTCTCAGCACGACGGCCGAAGCGGTGGCGCTGCAATTCCTTGATGATCTGGATCAGCCGGGCGTTCTCGACGTCGCGCGCCAGGACCATCGCCTTGAGCGCATCCGGATCGTCGGGAAGCTGGTCCGCCGTCATCGCCATGACCGGATCAGACCATATTCGCCGACAGCCCGCGACAGCGGAATCCAGGCTGATTCACTTCGTCGCGGGTCAGCCGGCCTGGGCTGGAACACGGGTCCGGCGCGCCTCATGGACGCGCCGCCAGTCGAGACCTTCGAGCAGCGCCGAGAGCTGCGCGGCCGTCAGCCGCATCATGCCGTCATGCACCTTCGGCCAGCGGAACTCCCCATCCTCCAAACGCTTGGCATAGAGGCAGACGCCAGTGCCGTCCCAGAAGATCAGCTTGATCCGGTCCGTCCGCTTGGCGCGGAAGACGTAAACCGCCCCACTGAACGGTTATGTGGCACGCCACATAACCGTTCTTATGCGTCGGGCGAGATTATGTGGCGGAGCCGCCCTGACGCCCGTCAGGGCCGGCCAAAC
>NZ_JAMYOQ010000041.1:0-50416 GCF_040319905.1 Mesorhizobium sp. M0833
AAGAGAAGCGAGTGACCCGCGGGGCGACATGGTCCGGAAAAAAGACAGGAAACGCTTGACCTCACCGACCCCAATCAGAGAAGCCTGCTAGATCCTCGCCAGTGCCGGATTTGAAGGTAAGCTGCGGCGGTATGATCGCACTTCGCGCGGACGGACCGTTGGTGTGCAGCAAGAGCGCCGAGTTCATTCGGCCAAGATTCTGCACTAGGCCGAGGTAGGTGAAGGCAGATAGCTATCCGGTAATCGCTGAGATATTGGAGATGATGTTCCCCATGGAGGTGTGTACCAGTATTATAAGTTTCCAAACTTCATGTACGAACGCCGTGGACGAGCTGCTGTGTGCGCTTGCTGTAAATCGCTTCCGCGAGTTCACAGTCGGAGGTTGGCTAAGACCCTAACGCGAGAGCTTCAACGGCCCCCTTCGCGATGAACTCCTCAACGAGACGCGGTTCACGTCCCTGGCCCAGGCCCGCGCGAGGCTCAATGTATGGCGCGCCGATTACAACGGCGCGCGTCCGCACTCGCACATCGGATGGCAGACACCCAACGAATGTGCATCGACCTTCAACCCGCGACGGTCGCTCGCGCTGCGCAACGTGAAACGCTCCGCGCCAGCACCCGTCGCGTCCACCGGCCATCAGGGCAAATCCACCCCCGGAAACGAACTCACGACTGGATAAAATTTGGGGGAAACGTCAGGGCGGCCATAACTTTGCAGTCTTCAGACGCGAGGCGGCCTACAACAGCGCTGCCCACCATGCTTGTGGCCCGCGACCCACACGGCTTTTCCCTTCAGATCGTACATTATGCTTCCTTCATGATTACCGATGTCTGCATGACCTTTAGGTCTTCCCGCACCATTTCCGCGGCGAGCTCGCGCACGGATGTCTCATGCACCCAGCCGAGCTTCTCCTTCGCCTTTGTGGCATCGCCCAGGAGAAGATCGACTTCCGTGGGGCGGAAGTAGCGTGGGTCTACCTGGACTAGGCATCTGCCGGTCTCGACATCATAGCCCTTTTCGTCGACTCCCTCACCACGCCATTCGAGCTCGACGCCGACATCTTCGAAAACCCATTCGACGAATTGGCGGACAGGGGTCGTCTTGCCCGTCGCCAGCACGTAATCATCCGGTTGATCCTGCTGCATCATCATCCACATACCACGCACGTACTCACGCGCATGGCCCCAATCGCGTTGAGCATCGAGATTGCCGAGATAAAGCTTGTCCTGCTTGCCGAGGTAGATAGCAGCGGCGGCGCGGGTGATCTTGCGCGTCACAAAAGTTTCGCCGCGCAGTGGGCTTTCATGATTGAAGAGAATGCCGTTGGAAGCATGGATACCATAGGCCTCGCGATAGTTGACCACGATCCAGTAGGCGTAGAGCTTGGCGGCGGCGTAAGGGCTGCGCGGATAAAAGGGCGTTGTTTCGTTCTGCGGTACGGATTGCACGAGGCCGTAGAGCTCTGAAGTCGAGGCCTGATAGAAGCGGGTCTTGTCCTTCAGACCGAGGAGGCGGATCGCCTCAAGAAGTCGCAATGTTCCGATACCGTCGGCGTTTGCTGTGTATTCCGGCGTTTCGAACGACACCTGGACATGGCTCTGAGCGGCCAAGTTGTAAATCTCGTCTGGCTGGGATTCCTGAACTACTCGGATGAGATTAGTCGCATCAGTGAGGTCACCGTAATGCAAAATTAGGCGCGGATCGGGATCGTGCGGGTCTTGGTAGATGTCTTCGATGCGACCCGTGTTGAAGGAAGAGGAACGTCGCTTAATCCCATGAACGACGTAGCCTTTTTCCAGCAGAAGACGCGTGAGATAGGCACCATCCTGTCCCGTTATGCCCGTAACCAGAGCAACTTTCCTGTTCTCGCCCATTTTCTTCCTGCTCTATGGTAGTTGAAGTTTCGAATCTGGCTCGCCACACCGGCGGCCCGCCTCATACCCTATGGTAGGATTTCGACAGATGCGGCGCGGAGCTCGTCATTGACAGTGTCAGCCAGCGAGCACACCTGCTCCGGCTTCGAGGCATAGCAAAACAGAGTCTCGCCGCTAACCTGCCTAAGTCGCACATGCGGCCTGAGTGCCGAACTCAGCTCACGGGGTGAGCGACATAGATTTCAATCACGTCGCACCCGATTTGCTCATCAATCAGCGAGTTAGGACGCCCTTCTGGGATTCTACATCCGTTCTCAAGCACGCACAGTCGGTTGCATAGCCGCTCCGCTTCTTCCACGAAGTTGGTGGCCAGTAGAATCGTATTGCCCTGCGCCAGCAGGGCACGTAGCCGTTCCCAGATAAAATGGCGAGCATGTGGGTCCAAGCCACACTAGAACTCCACCATCCCTCTTTTGCGCTGACCAAGTAATCTTTGCCTGCTTCAGCGTCTTCTAATGGAAATTGTTTTGATCAGTGAAATCGATTGTTTGGATGAGGTGCATCCATAAAATGGATTGTTTGACAGGCAGCGCGGCACATCGGCGGCACAAAGTCGTGGGCGCGAGGTTCGCTCCGCGCGAAGACAAAGTTCGTGGCAGTCGGGGGCTTTGGGCGAACCGCACATCTGAGACGGCGGCGAAAAGCCGGTTAGGGCATTACGTATTGACCTCCAAGGAATTTCGGGCGCGCTAGCCCGAAAACGGTAGCTGGGCTTCAACGATGGGCGGGACGAGGCGACCATCAAACTGTGTTTCATACTGTAGGCGATCGCAGTGCGGCGAATTTGAACGGCCGCCTTTGCCAGCCCTCGCCATCGCATCCGGCTACAGGTGCCGAAGATCTTCTCGATCCGAGTACAAATTCTGTGGATCGGTTGGTTCCAGGCGTCGAGCTTTCGGCCTCGTCGCGCCCCCACATAGCGGTTGCGACGATGCGCGGCCTTCCACCCTTGGCGCGCACCGCGTCGCCGAGATGATTGCCTCGGTAGGGGCTGTCGGCAAACACTTCGCCGGGATTGTCGAGCAGAGCATCAGGAACGGCGTTGCCGTCCTCGGTGTGGGCGCCGTGACGGCGATCTCCTCGACAAGGGCCGTATCGGCGTAGGCACCGAAATGGGCTTTGAAGCAATGAAACGCTGGTCGGCGCTTGTACTTGACCCAATGGCCCTCTTCATCATCTTCGCTGGCCGAGGCGATGATCGCCGCATCGACAGGCGTGCCGATCTTCACCTGGATCGCTGAACTGGCGGGTGATCTCGGCGAACAACAGGTCATGAACCTCAAGGGCCTGTCGAAAACGGACGAGAGCGGGTTCGCACAGGTGTCGGCTCTGACACCGAGAACCCGCAGAACCGCCGGAACGATCCTCCACATGGCTGCAGACGCCAAAATTCCTCTCTCGGCCATCGTCGCACAGCATCGCGTGCCAGTCGCTCAGTCCAGCCGGCTCGAAAGCTATCCGGCAGGAGTTGCGCCATGTTGGCGCACTTGAAAGCGTGAGAGGGCGCCGTGTCGCATCTTTCGATGGGACCGGACGCCATGATGGCCATAAATGACGTGGATGGCCTGCGCCTGACATTCGACGGCTGGCGGGTCCTGCACATCCGTCCTTCAGGAAACGCCCGCAAATGACATGTTACGTTGAGGCAGTTAAGAATTGGACTTGAACAGGGACTTTGTGGACTGCCTCGACCGGCTGTTTCGCTTAGCAAAGCGCGGCCCCACGTCAGCAGAGGCTCATGGTCAAGGAACGCCTTAGTATCCATCACATGGATGGGCCACATTCACGCAATCAATTTTACACATGTCGCCGGGCGCATTAGAGAACGCTGAATTTAAACCGGAAGCGAGTGTACCCGGCGTCAAGATTTGCGAGCGTCACAGAGATAAGGATAGGCAGTGCTGAGGGAGCTCTTCTGCCCCACGCGCAGCCTCTACCAAATTGCCCGGCGTAACGGTCGACTAGTATCGATTAAGAGATCCCAAGCCAGATGCAACCTCGTCTCTGAAACGAGATTTCCGAAAATGCAGGTCAGTGGATTGGTAAAGCGCAGGTTCGTCGTCTCTCAGAGGCGTACGGGGTTCGGTGATTGTCTGTGGTCGCTGGCGGCCGCTTGGCGCTACGCTCAGCGGTCGGGACGAACGCTAGCCGTCGACTGGCGCGGGTCCTGCTATCTCGACCAACCCTTCACAAATGCCTTTCCGGTGTTCTTCCAACCGATCAATGACATCGCTGGCGTACCGGCTATTTGCGACGACCGGATCAACGACTTTTCCTTCCCGGGTCCATTCTTCCCGGAGTGGTGGAATAGGCCAGCGATCGACTGCCTTTACCGCCCAGATGAGCAGATTTTCCAAGAGCGCGACGAGTTGGGCGAGCTCTTTCAGGCCGAACACGATGTCGAAGCGAACACAGTAGTGTGTGACGCTTGTTTGATGTGGCGCTGCGATGAGGATGCCGAGCGGCAGGTCTTCCAGAGTGTCAAGCCTCGGTCTGAAATTCAAACACGCATAGATGCCATTTACCAAGAATGTTTTGAGGGGCACAGCATCATCGGGGTTCATGTTCGACATGGTAACGGTGAAGACATCATGGACCATGCGCCCTACTGGGCCGATCCGGAGTTCGCCGTTCGACAAGTGTGCACTGCGGTTGATAAGGCTAAAGCGTTACCGCACCCCAAGCCTGTGCGGCTGTTCTTGTGCACGGACAGCGCGCAAATCCTGGATCATCTGTCGGCCAGGTTTCCCGATCTTCTCACCGTCCCCAAGCATTTCCGATCCGATCAAGACGGCCCCTTACACACTGCAGCACTTGGGATCGACGGCGCAATTTCCGCCCTCGTTGAGATGTATCTTCTCGGGCGCTGCGATACTGTAATTCGGTTTCCTCCGACGAGCGCCTTTACACGATATGCACGCCTTTTCGTACCGCGGGTAATTGAGTTCGATCTGAAGGACCCAAGTCGTTTGATTTTGATAGAAGGCAGCCAAAGAATCTCTCATCTTGATTAAGACGGCTACCTGGGCAATTCGGCAAATGGAACGAACAGGCATAGAGACATCGACCGCAATCCACGAGAGGCGGGCCATGGCATACGCTAAATGTCCCGCAGCTGCTCAGCTTGATCCGCAGGCTTGAGGATCCGGACACACTGCAGCAGTTCTTGGCTCCATTCGGGACTGTTGCCGACGTCGATGAAACCAACGGCCTTAGGGCACGAATACAGAATGACGAGATCATTCATCTGCGGCCGTCCGGCAACGCGCCAGAACTTCGCTGTTACTCGGAGCGCCGCAAGACCATCCTAGAGCGACGGCGGTCGTGACGCTGACGCTAAGGGCGCGGGCAATGACGTCCAGAGACGAAATCGAGGTTGTTTAATGAAAGTGGTTCCCGTCATCATCAGCGGTGGAGCCGGATCGCGGCTATGGCCCGCTTCGAGGCAATCGCACCCCAAACCTTTCCTTAAAGTAGCAGATGGACATTCTCTCATTCAGCACACTGTGCTGCGCGTCGGTTCGATAAAGGGCGTAGTGGAACTCGTCGCCGTGACATCTGGGGAACACCTCTTCCTTACCAAGGACGAGTTCGACGAACTAGATTCCGTGGTCCTGCCACGCACCTTTCTGCTCGAGCCTGAAGGCCGGGATACGGCCGCAGCCGTTGCGGCAGCCGCCATCCATGCCAAGGCAACGCAAGGCCCTGACGCGATTCTATGCGTCTTCCCAGCCGATCACATGGTTGGCAACCTGCCTGCATTTTTAGACGTCATGTGCCGGGCCATCGAACATGCGAAGCTCGGGCGGATCGCCACATTGGGCATCACCCCAACCAGACCGGACACGGCATTCGGCTATATCGAAGCGGATGGTGAGAAAGTCGTCCGTTTCGTTGAAAAACCGGATCTGGACACAGCCAAAGCCTATGTCGCGTCCAAGCGCTTCTTCTGGAACGCCGGCATTTTCTGCTTTAGCGCACAAACCATGCTCGACGAGATGGCATCGCATTGCCCCGCGGTGATCCAGGCCGTCTCCGACAGCTACGAGAACGGGCGCTTCAGTCAAGGCGAAGGCTTTGCCAAAATCGAACTCGCGCCTGAGCATTTCGGCTCCGCCCCGCGAATCTCGCTCGACCACGCTGTCATGGAGAAGACGAACAAACTTGCCGTGGTTGCCTGCGACATGGATTGGAACGACATCGGATCCTGGAACGCAATGGCCGATTTGATCGCCCCCGACGAAAGCGGGAACAGGATACGCGGCGATGTGCATATGGTCGACACGACCGGCAGCTATGTGAGCTCCGACAAGCGCGTCATCGGCACGGTCGGTGTCAGCGATCTGGTGATCGTCGATTCCCCGGACGCTTTGCTTGTCGCATCCCGCGACCGCGTTCAGGACGTCAAGAAGCTGTTCGAGGGCCTCAAGGCTTCAGGACATGAAGCTCACCTGGTCCATAGCACGGTACACCGGCCGTGGGGTACCTACACGGTTCTTGAGGAAGGCAAGCGCTTCAAGATCAAACGCATCGAGGTGAAGCCCGGTCGGCGGCTGAGCCTGCAGATGCACTATCATCGTTCGGAGCACTGGGTCGTGGTCAGCGGCTCCGCGAAAATCGTCAATGGCGAGCAGGAGTTGTTCCTGGCGACAAACGAATCAGCCTACATCCCCTGCGGCCATAAGCATCGGCTGGAGAACCCAGGCAGAATTGACCTGGTGATCATTGAAGTGCAGAGCGGCGATTATCTCGGCGAGGATGATATCGTTCGCTTCGACGACGTATATGGTCGAACGCAGATTTCACCCGCGCATGACGAGAAAGGTCAACGTGTCGCTGGCTAATTGCCACTAGGAAGGCCGTCTGCCCACTCAGGACCGGATGCTTGTGGAATCGGGAATTGACCAAGGCAGCGGCGAATGACCGCAATCGGCATCAGGGTGGGACAAATCAAACGGAAAGACCGGAGAGCGTAGTAACGCAACGCAGTCCCACTCTAAGCCTTTGATATTTCTGACTTTCCAAGCACCTTCCGCGCCCACCAAAATGTTTAATGTCAATGGCTTATGGCCGACTTCGCTCTGAAGTGGGCCAAATCGGCCTCGCTATCCCCGCAGCACTCAGTTGATTATTTTCGCATGAAAACGAGCAAGGACAGGGGGAGGGCGATCTTGTGCTGGCTTGTATGTCCAATCTTGCTCCTGTTCGTCGTCAGGTTGTGTGCAGCCGCATAGCGCGGCTATCGCGAGGCTGGAAGCCTCCGATCGATAGGTGCGGCGAACGGCGGCAACGAGGTGCGAATAGGATGGGTGAGCGTATGATCGAGAATACCGCAGCTGCGGTCTAGCGCGAAATGCAGCGTCTGTGACTCATCGGTCATTGCAGCGCGATGAACCGGAAATCATGACCCTAAGCCGCCCTTCATCAGCCCACCAGCGCCCAGAAGAAGGCGAAGATCCGTCACAATGCCTACCTGTACCAAGGCTTCAAGCAGTTCACCGCGAATGTGAAGACCGCCAGCCATTGCTTCTTCATTTTCGGCCATTCGCTCGCTACGAATGACGACCACATCCTTAACCGCATAGCGCGTGGCAAGTTTCGCAAGCTCTGTGTTGGCATCTATGGTGAACCAGCATCCGCGGATAACCAGCGGATCATGAACCACGCGAACGAGCTAAGCGGTGCAGCGCAACGAAAAATCGCCGCTTGATGTCGTCTTTTATGATGCTGCTACAGTTCATGTCTGGGGTTTAGGGTTAGAAGCGGAATGACTGCCAACCAGGTCATCGAGCCGGAAACTGACCGGCCGGTCGGCCCAAAAATGACATTCAGTTGCCTCCAGCCTTTCGACACGAGCCACTTCACGATCTCGCGATTGCCAGCTAGCGGCTTGTTGCTCGAGCTGCGCGATCCTAGTCTGTGGTCGCTATGCCTCAGCAAGAAGAGTCGGGTTTCTAGCCGGGCGGAGGGGCAACGAGATAGCCAGCTCAGGACAAGGAGAGCAAGCCATGGTCGCTTTTACCCTCAATGGCGAGGCGCGAACACTCGACGTCGATCCAGAGATGCCGCTGCTCTGGGCGATCCGTGACGGCATCGGACTCACAGGAACGAAATTCGGTTGCGGCCTTGCCCAGTGCGGCGCTTGCACGGTTCACGTTAACGGCATGCCGACGCGCTCGTGCCAGACCGCAGTCGGCGACATCGAAGGAGCCTCGATCACCACCATTGAGGGCGTGTCGGGCAAGATCGGCGAAACGGTCCAGGCCGTGTGGGCCGAGTTCGACGTACCTCAATGCGGCTATTGCCAGTCTGGCCAGATCATGTCGGCCGTGGCCCTCCTGACAGCGACGCCGAAGCCGACGGACGATGATATTGATTCGGCGATGAGCGGCAATCTCTGCCGCTGCGCCACCTATCATCGGATCCGCGCGGCCATCCACGAGACCGCCAACCGGCTGGAGACTTGAGGCATGTTGCAGTTTCTCCCGAAGCATAATGCCGTGGGGCCCACGCGCCGCCAGTTCCTCCTCGGCACGGCCGTCACCACCGCGGGCCTCGCCGTGGGCTACCGGCTAATGATGGCCGCGCCCGCCAACGCACAAACGACGCCTGCAGCGGTCCAGGCGAACCCCTTCCAGACCTATGTCGAGATCACACCGGAGAACCGAATCGTCATCCACTCGTCGCAGTTCGAGATGGGACAAGGCTCCTATTTCGGCATCGCCACCCTGGTTATGGAAGAGCTCGACGGCGCCTGGGCGCAGGTCCACGTGGTCGGCGGATATGGCAATACCGCGCTCTACGGCAATCTCGCCTGGGGCGGGGCCGCGCAGGGAACCGGTGGCTCCACGTCGATGAGCTCGTCGTGGGAGCGCTACCGCAAGGCGGGTGCTGCCGCACGGGCCATGCTGGTGGCGGCCGCGGCGCAGCGGTGGGACGTGCCAGCCGGCGAGATCACAGTCGCTTCCGGGGTCGTGTCGCACGCCTCAGGGATGCAGGCGCGCTTCGGTGAGCTGGCTGAAGCCGCAGCGGGAATACCGGTTCCCGACGACGTGCCGCTAAAGCCGCGCGACAAGTGGGCCCAGATCGGATCGGACAGCCTCAAGCGCTACGATTCCGCCGGCAAGACCAATGGCGCGCAGACCTACACGATCGACCTCAAGATGGATGGACTCAATACGGCCGTTATGATCCATCCGCCGAAGTTCGGCGCTGAGATCGAGAGCTTCGACGTCTCCAAGGCCAAGGCACTCGACGGCATTGTCGATGTCGTCCAGACGCCGCGCGGCATTGCCGTGGTCGGCAGGGACATGTGGACGGCGCTCAAGGGCCGCGATCTCGTGGAGGTGACCTGGAACGAAGAGAAGGCCGAAAGGCGCGGCACGGCCGAGATCATGGCCGAATACACTAAGGCAGCAGACGATCCGGGCGCGGCCACCGCGCGCGACGACGGTAACACTCCAGCAGCGTTGGCCAGTGCTGAGAAAGTCATCCAAGGGCACTACGAATTCCCCTATCTTGTCCATGCTTCAATCGAGCCACTCAACGCGGCCGCCCGAATCAACGAAGACGGCACCATCGACGTCTGGGGCGGACACCAGATGCCCGACCTTTATCAGGCGGCTGCCGCTCAAGTAGGCGGCACCACGCCGGACAAGGTGAGGCTGCACGTGATGAAGACCGGCGGCAGCTTCGGCCGCCGAGCGGTCTCGGACGCAGATCTCATTATCGAAGCTGTTTCCACAGCGCGTGCACTGGGACCCGGCAAGCCAGTGAAGGTGCAGTGGACCCGCGAGAACGACATGCGGGGTGGGCGGTACCGGCCGGCCTATGTGCACGCAGTCAAGGCGGGGCTCGACAAGGAAGGCAATGTCGTCGCTCTCCATGACCACATCGTGGGCCAATCGATCGCGGGCGGTTCGCCCTTTGCGGCGATGATCGAGAACGGCATCGATCCGACCTCCGTGGAGGGCGCCACCAACCTGCCCTATGCGATCCCGAACCTGAAGGTCGAGCTGACCACCACGGACGTGAACATCCCAGTGCTGTGGTGGCGTTCGGTAGGCTCCACCCACACCGCTTACGCAATGGAAACCCTGATTGATGAGCTCGCCGCCGCTGCGAACCGTGATCCGGTCGACTTCCGCTTGTCGATGCTCGGTCACCATTCACGGCATGCCGGCGTGCTGAAATTGGCTGCTGAGAAGGCAGGCTGGGACAAGCCTCTGCCGGAAGGCCGTTTCCGCGGCGTGGCCCTGCATGAAAGCCTCTCGACCTATGTCGCCGAGGTGGTGGAGATCACCTTCAACGATGGAAATGATTTCAAAGTCGACCGCGTCGTCTGCGCGGTAGATTGCGGCACCGCGATAAATCCTGACCAGATCCGCGCTCAGATGGAGGGCGGTATCGGCTTCGGGCTAGGCGCGATCCTCCAGGAGGAGCTGACCCTGACGGGCGGTGTCGTAGACCAAGAGAACTACGACACCTATATGCCGCTCAGGATCGAGCAGATGCCGCGCGTCGAGGTGCACATTGTGCCGTCCGACGAGCCGCCCACGGGCGTTGGCGAGCCGGGTGTGCCGCCGATCGGCCCGGCCGTCGCCAACGCGCTACGGGCGGCGACGGGCAAGACGATCCGCAAGCTGCCGATCATAAAGAACTTGTCAGCATAGCCGGGAATGACACCATGAAAACGGCCGCGATGAAGATCGCGGTCGTAGGTCGTTTTTGAACGCCTCCTGACAGGCGATCACCTCCATTCGATCAATTTTCCGGCGGCTGCCCGGTCCACTATCCGGTTTAGAGACGGTAACCCGTGTTCTGAACGACCGCAGACGGTCGTTGGTGCTGGTAGCACTGAAGAACCGCTTTCGAGACGCAAATGCCGTACGAAAATGTCTCGAAAGGGTCACGCTAGAGACTTTTGTACCACCTATTGCATGTCTGCTATCGCTTTCTGGGCGCGAGAAGCGGCCGGTCCTCTGACGGCCCCATAACAGGACATTGATGTCTTCGCGCTGAGCGTCAGCAGTTGGCTCTACCGCGACCTTTCTCAGGAAGGCTGCACACCGACGCGATCTTCCTTTCACCTTGCGCAAACCTCCCTTCCGAGTGAGGCGTTCAGTGCGTCGGCTTGGTGGACTGAGGCACTTCTGAGTGGGACAACAACATTGAAAAACATTGGAAAAGATTTGAATGCTCTGAAGTCCCACTGATCTCTTACCAATTGATTTTTATGGCTTTCTGAATACCCTCCGGGCCCACCATTGGCTCCTGCTGCCATTGCCCGCCGGTGCGCAGGAAAGCTCGGCCTCGAGCTCCGGCAGCGGCGGCAATTCGACCACAACCGGCTGGCTGGACACCTTGCTTTTGTCTGTCTTGCACGGCTTGATCCGGATCCACTTCTCCACGGGTCGGACTGCCCAGTGCGGCAAAAGGGCGGCTGCGGCGTGAAAATAGGACAGGAGAAGAGGCCGATCTCGTCCGCGTTCTGCGCAGAGGGTGAGCGTGTGCCATAGACCAAGCGAGTGACGTTCGTTCAACCCACCGGCTGGACCGAGCGGGCCGTCGCCTGAGTAGCACTCACCGTGTCCGTCGTAACGGACGACTTTTGTCTGATAGTGCACCGGCTTCATGCGGTCTTGACGTCGAAAATCGGCCTTCACATATTTTCCGCAGGTTGCTGCCGATTGCTGGGGCGACCATCCTCAACCACCTGAAATCGTTCAAAGATTGGAGGTTTCGATGAGCGAGAGAACATTTGAGAGTCCCGTGTTCGTGAGAGCCGCGGAAGGTCTCATTCAAGAGATCGCCTGTCTTGAGGATGCTTTCGATTTTCTCGACGAATGGCCGAAGCATCGGCGAGGCGTGATCTACGAAACGGCAAAGCGCGCGTGTCACCGCGCCTACGACGGTCTCATACCGTTAAAAGTCGCGCGGGATGCGTTCGCCGGCTTTGCCCGCTCCGTGAAGATCCTCGAGGACGTCGCAACGGCGATGCCTTGGGTGGCAGCCGCAAAGTCGGGCGAGACGGGCGGCGTTGCCGCCTGACCGTTTCGGAGGGAGGAAATCATGCTTTCTCAGCCCTTCGAAAAGCCCGTTCGCGTCTGGGTCGGACTCGGATTCCCGAGGCAGCTGAATTCGGTCGTGGATGCCTACCAGTTCGTCACCGACTGGTGCGGGAACAGCCCTGAACAAAGGGCTGCGATCCGCGCCTGTAAAGCCGCATTGGCCGGCGAGATCGACGCGGAGACGGCGCGCGGCGTTCTCGTGCAGTTCGCCAGGAAGAAAGACATCCTGGTCGAAAACGGAATGATGCCGCCGGTCACCACTACCGGGCAGGTTCTGCAAGCTTGATCCGCGGGCGGTTTCAGAGGCGGTGGCCATCGGGCCGCCGCCCAAAAGGTGCGCCGTGCGAAAACGCGCGCGTCGATGCGCCGGCAGAGTTTGCTGGCGGTTTCTATGTGCACCGCACTCCACTGGGTTGGGCGGTGAGCAAGGTTAAGGTCACAAGCTGTCAGACCTTGCGCCTGTTTCGCTGACTAGATGGGGTAACGGACCGCCAAGCAACCCGCGAGCGGAGCGCGCCACCCAAGCGCCGTAGCAAAGTGAGCCGCCCGCTTAGCGGCCCATTACCCCGCCTAGGTAAGACGTGGCGCCGCGAGCGCCGATGGAGTAATCTTGCCCCATCAGTTCTCGGGAGTAAGAGCCATGAACGCAGTTCCTCGATGGCGGCTCGCAGGCGACTGGTTCGACATCTGCAGCTGCGACATCCCTTGTCCTTGCGAATTTGCACAGCGGCCGACCGGCAATCACTGCCAGGGCGTGCTCGCCTGGCACGTGCGTGAGGGCCAATACGGCGACGTGAAGCTCGACGGCCTGACGCTGGTGGCGCTCGGAGAGTTCGAAGGCAATCTCTGGGCCGGCGAGGCAAAGGCCGTCATGGGCATGTACCTTGATGAGAAGGCCAACGAGAAGCAGCGCGAGGCGCTGCAGACCATCTTCGGCGGGCAGGCCGGCGGCTGGCCGGCGGGCTTTGCCGCCAACATTGGCGAAATGCGCGGCATGGAGTTTGTGCCGATCGCCTTCGAGGTGGCGGGCGACCTCGCCACCTGGCGGGTCGAGATCCCTGGCCGCGTCGTCGGGCGTGCGGAAGCGCTTTCGGGGCCGACTACCCCACCCGGCAAACGCGTGCAGACGATCAACCCACCGGGCTCCGAGGTCGGTCCCGGCCAGGTTGCCACCTGGGGCCGTTCCGTCGAGGTCAGCACCAAGGGCTTCGGCCTCGACTGGACGGGCACTGCCCGCTCGAGCAAGCACATACCGTTCGAGTGGACCGGCCCGAGCTAAGGCGGTGGCAGACCCACGCGCCATCGGCCGGTTCTCCTTGCCGCCGCTTGTCAGAAGGCAGGGCGGCGTGCCACTCGGCCTGCTTGCTTCCCTCGCCCTCCTGACGGCGGCAGCCTGGGCGGTGACGCTCTACCAAACCCTCAGCATGAACATGCCGATGGGCATTGCCGTGCGCGGACGGATTGGAGGCGTGGAGGGTATGGCCGGCATGGCGATGGGCGGCATCGCCGCCGAGCCTTGGTCGATCGGCAACGCCGCCGTGTTTCTCGCGGTATGGACCGTGATGATGGCGGCGATGATGCTGCCTGCTGCTATGCCGATGATCTTCATGTTCGCGTCGGCACAGTCAAGGCGCGAACGCCGCCTTGCAGTTCCGACCTGGATCTTCGTCGCCGGCTATATCCTCGTCTGGGCTGGAGCCGGCTTTCTAGTGTATGCGCTGGTCCAGCTCGGCAGCGATATCGCGATGAGCTTCGATCCGCCTCAGCGTTCGCGTTGGGCGCCGCTCGCGCTCGGCGCGACGCTCGCAGCGGCTGGGCTCTACCAGTTCACGGCGGCCAAGCACATCTGCCTCGGGCACTGCCGCTCGCCACTGGCCTTCATTGCCGAGCACTGGCGCGACGGGCGGATCGGCGCCCTTCGCATGGGGCTGCGGCACGGCCTGTACTGCCTCGGCTGCTGCTGGGCGCTGTTTGCCGTTCTGGTCGCGGCCGGTGTCATGAGCCTCGCCTGGATGCTGCTTTTGACGCTGGTCGTCTTCGTCGAGAAGCTGTTGCCGCGCGGCCGCCGCTTCGAGGCGACGGTGGGGATCGCGTTGCTCGCACTCGGCATCGCGGTGGCGAGCGGCGCGGTGGCGATGCCATGGATGGCAGGGTAGCGCCGACGACGGCTCGGCCCGACATTAACGATGTCGGCAAGGAAGCGGGCCGAAGGGAAAATCGTCTCTCCGTCGCGGGTGACCACCTCGAAGAGCCCGCCATGGATGTGCATGGCGTGGGATGAAGCCGTTGTTGGTGCCGATGAAACGCACTTTCAGGGTCTCGCCGACCTTCACGCGGATCGTCTCTGTCGCGAGCCGCTGGAGTGGAGCTTTCTCCATCGGCACTTCGGCAAGTCCAGCCCGATAAGTCCTCCTGGCGGCCGCTATCAGGCGCCACGTCTGCCGCGCCAAGGCCAATCCCGTTCTACGAATCGGAGCCTGGCATATCCCAGGCGCCGACACCGTTTCCCGCCATTCCCTGGAAGAGATCATCCGCTTGCGCCGGTGAAAGGTTCGTGTCGGTGGCGACCCACCAGGTGAGGACCGCAAGAAACGCGCCGGCGATGAACTGGACGGCGAATTCGACGGGTACTCTACCTCCACCGAACCGCTTTTCGACAAGTTCTGCTCGAACGGCGCGGCGGATACGCTCGCGCAATTCGTCATGGATCGTGTCGCCGCTGCTCGCAAGCAGCGCGTGGTGAAGCGACCGGAACGCAAGTGCGTGTTCGAACATGGGAAGGCTAAATGCAAACAGGCGAGTACCAATCTCGTGACTTGCCGACATGCGCCCACGGCTTAGCGACCCCAGATGCGCCTCGATGGTCGCGCTGCGTAGAGCATCCTTGTCTGCGTAGTGGGTATAGAAGGTCGACCTGCCGACATTTGCTCTCTGGCAAATGTCGTCGACCGTGATGGCCGCATATGCGTGCTCCGGGATCAGGGCAATAAGCGCATCCTGCAGCAGCGCGCGCGTCCGCGCGACGCGGCGATCGATGGTGTTTGAGTCGCTCGTCCGGTCGATTTTTATGGTCATCGCCACTTTCGGCGCCTGCTTCTGGACATTCAAAGGTCTGGTGTCCGGAATCTCATGCTGGACATTGTGTCCAGTATGATACGCCAAGTCCAGAAGCTCAAATCGTATATTGGACAGGCCGCGACGGAAGGTCGCCGACATGCACTTATCTGGTCACCGCGCCGGCAACGGACGGCATTCGCGCAAGGGCGTGATCGCGATGGCCCTGCTTGCCAAACTGTCGCTCGTCGCCGGCTTCCTCTCTCTGGCCAATTTTGGCATGGGCTACATCGGCGCCGGCGCCTGGGTGGCGGCATTCCACGGCCTTATCCTAGCAGCAATCGCGATCGTATTGCTCTGGGACTTCCTTTCTCGCATAGGCCTCGGCGGAAAAGGCACGCACGGCGCGAGCGACAGGGGGATCGGCATCGTCCTGCATCGGGCGGCGGGCTATGACTGGCTTGCGCGCGTTCTGACCTTCGGCCGCGAGGGGCGGTTTCGCGAGCACATGCTTCGCTTGGCGAAGCTCCGGCCCGGCGAAGCGGTGCTTGATGTCGCCTGCGGAACGGGAACCCTTGCGATTGCCGCGAAGCGGCTAGTGGGTTCTGATGGAAGCGTCACGGGCGTCGATGCATCGGCTGAAATGATCGAGAGGGCGCGCGCCAAGGCCAAAAGGTCTGGCCTCGATCTGACTTTCGTCAACGGGACGGCGCAGAAGCTTCCCTTCAAGGACGCGCAGTTCGACATTGTGATCGGCACGCTGATGCTGCATCATCTGTCGAAGCCCGTTCGATCGGCCTTCGTCCGCGAGGCAGCACGCGTCTTGAAGCCCACTGGCCGGCTGTTGCTTGTCGATTTCGGCAGGCCGGTACGCAAGTCCAGATTGCCGAGACTTCATCGACATGGTCACGTGGACATGAATGGGATCGCCTCGTTGTTGACCGAGAGCGGATTCAAGGTCGGCGACATCGGCGCCGTCGGCACCAAGAACCTGAACTATGTTCGCGCGACGACGGACAAGGTCCGATCAGCGTGACCGAGGCATGCGACAGCCGCCAGACTTAAGCGTCGCCCCGAAAAGTCACGCGACATGGAGCCCGGGACTCGAAGGCATTGCAGTCTGGCGGGTCGTGCGAACTGAGCGCTGGCCTTGCCGACTCGTGGCAGGGTCGTCGACGTGGGTCGTGACGGCAAGCCCCTGATCCGCATGTCGTTGCTGATCTCGGCCGAAGCCCGCCGCGGCGGCCAACGTCTCGGCGCTTCAATCGGTCAGCGTTGTAGATATTTGACGAGCGCCGCGATCGCGAGCACGAGGGCGACCAACACCAGGATCCAGATGAGGCCCATCCCACCCATCAACCACATGCCCCCTGACCCATCCATCATGGAAATGATCCTCTGGCGCGAAGGCTGAGTTCGCCGCCCACGATTGGCGAGTGCAAGCTAAGTTAAGTCGCCGGCAACCTCCGTCAAGACAACGGTGATTCCGGTTACAGAACGGGGAAAGATGCATACTCCGGCAATTCTACATTCCCCCGCCGCAGCCGTCGGACAGGTCCCATACGTTCACAATTTGCCTGCCGTCAAAGCCGTGTTCGTGGATCAGGTATTTCGCCAGTCCGCCATACACTCTCCAGCGCCAGCATGGGCAGCAGCAGGGGCCCTTCTCCTCGGAATTGGCCATCGCGTAATCGTAGGCCTTCTGCTCGTCCCCGGTGAGCTTCAGATCGTAGTAAGGCAGCATCTGCTGCGCGGTCGCCGCCGGTATGTCGTACGGGTCGCTGGGGATCATCGGGATGGCGCGATATTGGGTAAGCCCATTTACCTGCTCGCGATAGCGTTTCAGTTCCATCGGGCTGCAGCACGAGCCCTTGATGCGCGCCATCGCGGGCATGGTCGCGATCGACTCGGTAAACTTGGCCGAGCAGGTGCTGTTGCCGTTCTCGCTGAGATCTTTGAAACGTTTGGTCAATTCGGGATCGTCGGCAGCGATTGCCAAATCCGGTCCGAGAAAGCCTGCAGCCGTGGCGGCGCCGAAGACGCCGAGAATGACCGTGCGTCGATTTGGGGTCCTTGTCATTTGCCGCTCCTCGCCTGCTCGATGAGCTTCTTCAGCGTCGCAAGATCGGTGGCGCCGGGAAAAATCTGGTCGCCGGCGATAAATCCCGGCGTTCCCGTTATTCTCAGCGCCTGGGCCAGTTCCATGTTGCGGTCGATCAGCGCCTGGATGTCCGGCTGCCGCATATCGCCCTTCATGCGCTCGA
The DNA here is from genome assembly GCF_040319905.1 of Mesorhizobium sp. M0833. Taxonomy (NCBI): domain Bacteria; kingdom Pseudomonadati; phylum Pseudomonadota; class Alphaproteobacteria; order Hyphomicrobiales; family Phyllobacteriaceae; genus Mesorhizobium; species Mesorhizobium sp. M0833. The sequence continues at coordinate 17,324 of NZ_JAMYOQ010000041.1, forward strand.
CGTCCAGCCCGGCCTCGGCGGCGATCTTGAGGACGGCCGCCTCGGTCACCCTTGTCTTGGACCCATAGAGCGCCTTGTGAAACGCTGTGTATTTGCCCTGCTTGTCGGCGGCGAGCGCCGCCTTGGCCGCGAATACCGAATCTGGGCCGAGGATGGGGAATTCCTTGTAGACGATCCGGAGTTGCGGATCGTCGGCCGCAGCCTGTTCCATGACCGGCGCCATCTGCCTGCAATAGGGGCAATTATAGTCGAAGAACTCGACCAGGGTAACGTTGCCCTCGGCGTTGCCGCCGACTGGACTTTGCTTGTCACGGAAGATGTCGTCCGCGCGCGCCTTGAGCACCTGCCTGGCCTGGGCTGCATCTGCTTCACGCTGGCGCTGGTCCAGGCTTTTCAGCGCCTGCACGAGAACCTCCGGATGCGCCAGGATATAGTCGTGTATCCGCTGGTCGAACTGATCCTGGGACATTTCGCCTGCAGCATTCGCCTGTATGGCTTGAAAGCCCGGATTGAGCAGGAACCATCCTGTCAGGCCGGCAAAGAGCAGGGCGCGGGCGATGCCGCTGCAATACCTGCCTGCATCTCTTGGCTTGGTGAACATGCGCATCTCCCTTTCTTGTCGTCGAGAATGTCGGTGCCTCTCCGTCAAAAGAGGCCCTTCAATTTTGCCAGCCAGCCTTCGTCCCGTTCGTGGTGCGTGCGCTCGACATTGTTGGTGAGCGCGTTGACGAAGGTGACGAGATTGACAGGCGCGAAGTTCAGGCCGTGGAAGTTCCCCCGCCAGCGGCCCTCCTTGTCGATCACATGCGTGACGATCCCGTGCATCTGGTAGCCATCATTGGTCAGGCTGAATTTGTGACCGAAGGCTTCCGCCAGATTGCGCGTCATATCCTCCGGCTGGCCCGGGGCAGTGGTCAGGAACAGCCAGTTGACAGGATCGAGCCCATGCGCCGGTCCATAGGCATTGAGCACATCGGGCTTGTCCTTTGTGGGATCGGTGGTGATCGTCACGAAGGTGACCTGATCCTTCATCGGCGTGCTATTCACCATCTTCTGGATCTCGGCGATCTTCTCGGCATGCAGCGGGCAGACGTCCGGGCACGATGTGTAGATGAAATGGAGGACGACGACCTTGCCGATGAGGTCGGCCGGCCGCACGATGCGACCGTCGGCGGTGCGCAGCGTGAAATCGGGCGTTGGCCTGTCGATCTGCTGGAAATATTTCTCGTCGTTCTGCAGCATGGCGTCGACTTCGTCCATTGAATGCGCCGGCGCTCCATGCGTGAAGCCGGCGATCAGCGCGGTGAAGACGATCAGGCCGCACAACAGACGCATCCATTCGTTCCAGGCGGATGAAACGTCCCGAACCGTCGGCTCGTCCCGGTTTCTGGCAAGCATCAGCCTTTTCCTTTCGGGCTAGCGGCAATACGGCTGCGGATGAAATCGACCATGTCGGGAGAATCCCATTCAGCCGGCCCGATCAGCCGGCCGATCTCCTTGCCGTCGCGGTTGATAAGCACGGTCATCGGCAGGCCCACCGCGCCGAGCGTGAACATGACTTTGGCCGAGGTATCGATGTTCAGCGCAAGGCGTGTAACGCCGGTCTCGGCGAAGAATTTCTTCACGGCGTCGGGACCCTTCCGGTCCATCGACAGCGCGACGACCTCGAAATCCGGTCCGCCGAGCTTGGCCTGCAGCCGGTCAAGCGTCGGCATTTCCTTGCGGCAGGGCGCGCACCATGTCGCCCAGATGTTGAGCAGAACCACCTTACCGGAGAAATCGGCGAGCGTTTTCGGCTTGCCGGTGCCGTCCTCGAAGCTGATTTCCGGCACGGCGGCGGGCGTATCGAGCAGTGTGAAGTTCTCAGATGCCCCCGCTGCCACGGAGGGCGGCGGAAACGCCAGCAGCGAGCAGACAAGGAAGATAGCCCATTTGCACTTGATCACGGTGCGCTCACTCGGTCGCATAGACGGTCGGCGCCTTGCCGTCCTTGGTGAAGGCGTAGATCGTCCAGGTCTCGGACTTCTCGCCGCCCATGCCGGGCGCGCCTGCCGGCATGCCGGCCAGCGTGATGCCGCTAATGGCTGGCCGCTCGGTCAACAGCTTCTTGACGATTTCGACTGGCACAAGGCCGTCGACGACATAGCCGTCGACGATCAGTGTATGGCAGCCCTCAAGGTCCGCCGGCACGCCGGCATCGCTGCTGATTTGAGAGAGATTGTTGACCGGCTTGATATCGACCTTGAAGCCATTGTGCTCAAGGTAGTTGGCGTAGGATTCACAGCAGCTGCATTGCGGGTTCTTGTACATGACGGCGTTGATAGTCGCGGCGAAGGCGGGCAGCGGCGTTGCGATCAGCAGGGACAGTGCGGCAAGGCGGTAGGTCAGTTTCATTGCAGTTCTCCTTGGTTGGATAAAACTTTCAGGTCACGTGGAACACTGTCATCAGGCCGGCCATCTGGTGATCGGCGACATGGCAATGCAGCATCCAGTCACCGGGATTGTCGGCAACGAAGGCGCATTCGATCGTGTCCTTGGGGGCGAGCAGCACCGTGTCCTGCCATTGCCGGTGCGGTACCGGCAAGCCGTTGCGCGAAAGCACCGACAGGCTGAAGCCGTGAACGTGCATGGGGTGCCACCAGGCGGTTTCGTTGCGCACAGTGAGGTGGCAAGTCACGCCGCGTTTGAGCGTAAACTGCGGCGCCATGCCGGCATCGCCATCGCCGGTCATCGACATGCCGTTGATTGCCCAGGCGGCGGCGCCGTTCATGCCGGGCATCGCCATGCCCATCATGCCGCCGACGCCGGCCAGCTTGCCGCCGCCCATCATGCCGCCTTGCAGGACGATCTCATGCCGTTCAGCCTTGGCCAGGTCGGGGGCCGGCAGCGGATTGGCGGGCAGGCGACGCGGAGCATCGAGAAGATGGTGGCGCAGCGGCGGTGCCTTGTCATAGGCAAGCGTTGTCAGCGTGTAGACGAGGCCGTCATAGAAGTCATCGACCACGGCGTGCCTGCTGCCGGGACCACCCTGCATGTCGAGCATAATGTCGATGCGCATGGCCGGTGCCAGCACCAGGCGGCCGTCTTCCGGTTCATGCGGGTCGCAGGGCTGGCCGTCGACCGCGACGATCACCGGACGGTGACCCTCGAAGCGCAGCGCCACCATGCGGGCAAGGCAGGCATTGGCGAGTCGCAGTCTGACGCGCTCACCTGCCGTCACGCTCAGGTCGGCCGGCGCCGCGCCGTTGATGGTGACGGCATTGCCGACGCGGCCCGACATCGACGCATCCATCATGCTGCCGAAGCCGCCGGCGATCTGGCCGTCACTGGTGAGCCGCCAGTCCTGCAGCAGCCAGAGGAGATCGCGGTCGGCGGCGACGGGCTCACGTTCCTCAACGATCAGCGGGCCGGCGAGTCCACGGCCGATCTGTACCAGGCTGTCGGCATGCGAATGGTACCAGAAGGTGCCGGCATCTGGCGGCGTGAACTCATAGACGAAGTTCTCGCCCGGTCCGATCGGCCTCTGGGTCAGGCCCGGCACGCCGTCCATGGCGTTCGGCAAACGGATGCCATGCCAATGGACGGTCGTGTCTTCGTCTAGTCCGTTCTCGACAGTGATGCGGACCGGCTGGCCCTGCCGCAGGCGCAATGTTGGGCCGGGGGTGGTGCCGCTATAGGTCCAAACTGCGGTAGACGGACCGTCGGCGCCATTGAGCAGCGCCTGGCCCGGGCCGACCTTGATCCGGCGCTCGTCCTCGGTCGAGGCGCGTGCAGGACGCAGCGAGCAGGACACGGCAGCGCCCGCCGCCGCCGCAAAAAACCCGCGGCGCGATATCGAATGACTGAAATCGTATCTCACCCTGCTAGCCCTTTGCGATCTCGATCGATGGCGAGCCACTCGGCATCGAACTGGAATGCTGTATGCGCCCGCGCGCGCAACGATGCGCAACACAGGCGATCACGCGCCGGGAATCAGCCGCCTCACGGCTGAAACGGCGTCAAGCGCTGAGTCGGGGAGGGTATGGGTCGGGTAGGGAACTTCGTCCCTGCAGCAACGGGGCAGCTTGCGTCGATGGCTGCTGCACGTGGAGAACTGCCGTCACCGCGAGGTCTTGCGGCAGCACCGCCAGCACCGGTGCGATGCAGGTCGGCGGACAATGCATCGGGTTGCCACTGTCGCCGATGTCTTTGAGGCACGCCTTGCAGTCGCCGTTCATGGAAGCACCGGCCAAAGTGCCTGTGGTGGCACCGGTGGGCATCGCCATAGCGTTCGCCATCTTGGCCGACATGACGCTGGCCTGAGCGGCAGACAGGCTGAACCCGGCGGTCAGGAAGACCGCTATTAGCATGACGAGGAGATGTTTTGGCGACAGCCGGGCCATCATCCGCCTAGGCTGGCCGCAAAATGCAGCTTTTGCAAGTCCCCGATGCTGCGACATCAAGACTTGCGCGATAAGCAGCGGTGATCGCGGAACTGGTGGCGTCATGTTGTTCGACCGAAAACTTTTGGCTGCGGGACCACTCAGGCCGCTGCCTCAATTGGAAGGCCTGCGGCCTTCCAATCGGGATACCCGTCCTCGAGCCGGTGAGCGACATACCCTCGCGCCCGCAGTGCCGCGACAGCCTCGAACGAGAGAACGCAATAAGGGCCGCGGCAATAGGCAATGACCTCCCGTTTCGCGGGAAGTTCCGCCAGCCGGTTTTCAAGTTCAGCGAACGGGATGTTGAGCGCTCCCGGTAGATGTCCGAGCGCGAATTCGTCCTCCGACCGGACATCGAGAACCGTGACAAGGCCATCACGCAACCTTGAGACAAGCTCTTCACGCGACACAGCCTCCAAGGCGTCGCGAGCCTGGAAATAGTCGGTCATGACGCGGTTGACCTCGGCGACGTTCCGCTCGCCCACGCGCCCCAGAGCCTTCATTAATTCAACCACCAGAACATCTCCTGAGAGGCGATAGAGCATATGCTTGCCATGCCGCTCGGCCTCGACAAGTCGCGCGCGTCGAAGGATTTGAAGGTGGCGCGAGGCGTTGGCAAAGTTGAGGCCGGCCCGAGCCGCCAGTCCTTCGACGCTGCGTTCACCCTGTGCGAGGTGCTCCAGCAATTCCAGCCGGTGCGCATGCCCGAGCGCCTGAGCCACCTCGGCAAGGCTGGCGAAAATCGCCTGTTTTGGTCCAATGCTTGACACGACTGTTCCTCGGTGAAACATTCAGCAGAATAATTGAATATTACCGCAGGCGAGGTAGGGAGCGCAAGCCATGATCCTCCGTCAATTCCTCCATTCCGATCCCGTCGCCGCATCCTACCTGTTCGGATGTGGTGGAAAATCGGCCGCTGCGGTGGTCGATCCGGTCGGTGACATTGCGCCTTACCTTAGGGTCGCCGAGGCGACGGGCATGCGCATCCTCTATGTGGTCGACACGCACATCCATGCCGACCACATTTCCGTCGGGCGGTCGCTCGCTGCAGCGTCCGGCGCGGAATACCTGCTCTTCGAAGGCGCGGAGGCCGGGTTCCCGTTTCTGCACGCCAAGGACGGTGACGTGCTCGAACTCGGCAATGTGATGATGGCCGTCATGCACACGCCCGGGCATACGCCGGAGCACATTTCGCTCTTGGTCACCGATCGGACACGCGCGAGCGAGCCGTGGTTCGTGCTGACAGGCCACACGCTGATGGTTGGCGATCTCGGGCGAACCGAACTGGCAACCGACGCCGAGGCCGGCGCGCGGACGCTGTTTTCCAGCGTGCGCCGTCTCAAGCAACTGCCGGATCACGTCGAGGTGCTGCCCGGCGCATATTCCGGCTCGGTCTGCGGGCGCTCGCTCAGCGGCAAGCCGACATCGACGATTGGCTTCGAGAAGCGCTTCAACAAAGCATTCCGCATTGAGGACGAGGGCACCTTCGTCGCCACGATGGTCGCCGACATACCACTCCCGCCGCCGGATGCGGCGCGCAACCGAGCCACCAATGCCGGGTTGGTCGCCGCGGCCTGACCGATGGGCGTTTCGCGGTCAGCAGGCTCGACTGTCAGACTTGGGCTTAGGGAAAACTGGCGGCAGTTTGCTCTCCTGATGCTGGTGAATGCTTTTGTCGGCGGCATGGTCGGGATCGAGCGAACGGTCGTGCCGCTCATCGGATCGGAAGAGTTCGGCATCACGTCAACGACACTTGTCGTCTCCTTCATCGTGAGCTTCGGCGTGGTCAAGGCGCTTGCCAATCTCGTCTCCGGCCAACTCGCCGATAGCTGGGGGCGCAAGCGCGTTCTCGTCCTCGGCTGGCTTGTCGGCTTGCCGGTTCCGTTCATGATCATCTGGGCTCCGAGCTGGGGATGGGTGATTGCGGCCAATGCACTGCTCGGCATCAATCAAGGACTGGCCTGGTCGATGACTGTGGTCATGAAGGTCGATCTCGTCGGTCCGAAATCACGTGGCCTTGCAGTCGGCCTCAATGAGTTTGCCGGCTATCTCGCCGTCGGCGTAACGGCATTCCTCACGGGCTATCTCGCTTCGCGATACGGCCTGCGCCCGGTGCCCATCTATCTCGGGATCGGCTACGCCATCGTCGGCACCGTATTGTCGGTGCTGCTAATCCGTGACACGCGCGACCACCTCCGGTTGGAAACATCCGCTCACGAAATGCAATCCGTGCCGATCAGTTTCCGGGAGGTGTTTGCGCTGACCTCGTTCCGGAATCGCAATCTGTTCGCGGCTTCGCAAGCCGGCCTCGTCAACAACCTCAACGACGGCATGAGCTGGGGTATTTTCCCATTGTTCTTCGTGTCCTTTGGACTTGGCATCGAGCGCATCGGCATCCTGAAGGCGGTCTATCCCGCAACATGGGGAATCCTGCAGGTCGTCACCGGCCCCTTGAGCGATCGCTGGGGCCGCAAGGGCCTGATCGTCGCAGGGATGTGGACCCAGGCCGGCGGTCTGTTTCTTACCGCCGCCACGGGCCGGTTCGAATGGTGGCTCATCGGCAGTCTTCTGCTCGGCCTTGGAACGGCAATGGTCTATCCAAGTCTGATCGCTGCCGTTTCCGACGCCTCGCATCCTAGCTGGCGCGCCCGCTCGCTCAGCGTCTATCGGTTCTGGCGCGATCTCGGCTACGCGATCGGCGCGCTCTCCGCAGGTCTCATCGCCGATCGCTTCGGGCTCACGTGGGCGATAACATCGATTGCCGCATTGACGTTTGTCTCTGGCGCAATTGTTGCCATCGCGATGCAGGAGGCCGCCAAAGGTTCGCGCCGACCTTCCCGCAGATAGTCGATCGGGGGGTCGGCCTGATATCCGATGGCACTCACGGACTCGCTCACGCTCATCCTACGGTACATTGGTGTTGCGCAACTGGCCATCATTGCCGGCCTGGCCGTTCGTGATCTGCGCTTCAGTCTCGTCGGCTACCTCGTTGCGGTGTTCTGCTTTGGGGTTGCCTCCAGCACCAGATTGCGAGCCTGCCGGCTCGGCAATCCTTAGCGTGTAGTATTCGATCGGAACGCCCCTCGTACCGACGCGCATCAGCTTGTTCCTCGCTAAAGGAACGCGTTCAGGCAGTATGCTCGCATGGGTTGGATAAATCCATATGATGTCGACGCGAGCCACTGCGCCTGTGGGCTCACGTGGGTTGACGGATGGGCAGGTGCCAAGTCGGACCAGCGCCTACTGTATATGCAGAAGCTTAGACAGCCACCTGGGTTCCGATCTCGACCACACGTCCGGTCGGAATCTTGCAATATTCAGTCGCATCAGCCGCCGTGCGCGCCAGCCCGGTGAACAGCTTGTCCTGCCAGACCGGCATGCCGGAATTGGGCGATGTCTTGAGCGAGCGCCGCGACAGGAAGAAGGATCTCGTGATGTCGAACTTCCAGCCTTCTTGCGGCAGATCGCCAGCGCGCGGGGGATGTTGGGCTGCCCCATATAGCCGAAGGTCAGCGTCCCGAAAAAACCTTGGTCAAGCAACGGGGTAGAGCCCTCCAATTTCTGGAGCAGGGAACTTGCTTCTTCACGGGAAACACCGGAGGAATGATGATCAACTGAGAATTGATTCGGAGCTTGTGCATGCGCGGGGTGCAAGCGGCTTTGGCTGCGCTGATTCTGACCGGTTCCTTCACTTCCGCCCTCGCCGACAACAGTTCTCCTTCCATCTATTTTGCAACCGAAGATCCTTTCGCTGCCGGTCAACCGACGAAGAACGACGTCTATGTTTTTGGGGGTGTCTTTGTGACCGGGTCCTTCGGGGATACTATCAACGTCTTCGGGGCCGACTATACGAACAATTACATGATCGGAGCTGCTTACGGCCGTGATTTCGCCGATGTTGGCGCCGGTTTTGTCCTTGGCGGTGTGACTGGGGCTGCCATAAGGTTTGGCGAGGACGACGATACATCCGGAGAGCTTTGGGCCGGGATGCGACTTCGCCACCAGGGCCTTGTCATCGGCGATCTGGCGATTGCGCCAGCGCTGACGGCCGGTGTCAGTGCCGTTACAGGCGTCACCGAGATCGAGCACGCCCGCGAAATCCATTACGATGGCGATGCATCCTTCCTGGGTTTTATCGGCGCGGAGCTTTCTTTCAGACTAAGGCAAGCTCCCAACGTCGAGCTTGTCTATCAACTCCATCACAGATCCGGCGCCGGTGGCACGTTTGGAAACATGGGAGAGGGTTCCAACGCGAATACTGTTGGAGTGCGTTATCGCTTCTAGCTGACGCCTGAATGCTTCGGGTCGGGGCTGACATTCTATGAAGGTGCGCCGGTTGCCGCCGCCCGTAGGCGACGAGCGGGGCCGAGTCGGCGCGCTGGATGGCGTCAGAGCGCGGGGCGCAATCCACCATTCTTCACGGAATCCTTGATGGGCCGTACCAAGCGACACTATCGTTCGAAAGGTTCTCCCAGCGAAGCCACGCCGTTGAGCTTGAGCAGACGCCGGTTCGAAGAGATGATGCCGAGCACGATCACGGTCACGAGATAAGGCAAGCTCGATAGAAGTTGCGAGGAAACGTCCAGCCCTGTCGCCTGGGCCGCGAGGCTTGCGAGGGACACGGCGCCGAAGAGGCACGCACCGAGGAAGATACGGCTGGCAAGCCAAGTGCCGAAGACGACGAGCGCAATCGCAATCCAGCCGCGCCCGGCGATCATGCCATCGGCCCAGAGCGGAGTGTAGACCACGGATGCGTAGGCACCGGCGAAACCTGCCAACGCGCCGCCGAAGGCGACCGCGGCGAAGCGCACGGCGATCACCGGATAGCCGAGCGCACGGGCCGCCTTGGGGTTCTCGCCGACGGCGCGGACGACGAGGCCTGTTTTGGTGTAGGCGAACATCGCCCAGATGGCGACGGTCGCGGCAAGCGAAAGCCACACGACAACGTCTTGGGCGAACAAGCCGCCGATCACCGGCATATCCGAAAGCCCGGGCAATGAAAGCTTCGGAAGCCCCTTAACCGTGAGGCTCTCATAGCTCTTGCCGAACAGTGCCGAGAGGCCTTGGCCGAGGATGCCTATGGCAAGGCCTACCGCAACCTGGTTTGCGCGAAATCCCAGCGCGATGACGGCAAAGACCAGGGAAAGAGCCGCGCTGGCGAGGCCCGCGGCGAGGAAACCGAGGAGATGCCCGCCGCCTTGATAGACGATAATGAAGGCGATGACGGCGCCGAGGGCCATCAGTCCCTCCACCCCGAGGTTGAGGACGCCGGCCCGCTCGGCCACCAGTTCGCCGAGCGCCGCCAGGAGAAACGGCGTAGCCGCCGCCAACATCCCGGCGATGATGAACTCGACGGCGTTCATGACGTGCTTCCGTGGGCGGCATGGCGCCATTCGAGCCGGTAGCGGACGAAGGCGATGGCGACGAGATAGGCGAGCAGCAGGCTGCCCTGGAAAACCCTGACCGCAGCGACCGGCAGATTTGCCGAGACCATGGCGTTATCGCCGCCGATATAGAGGGCCGCCATGAGCAACGCGGAAAAGGTGATACCGACCGGGTGAAGGCCACCGAGATAGGCCACGATGATGGCGGCATAACCGTAGCCGGTCGAGATGGAGCGCTGCAGCTGGCCGAGCGGCCCGGCCACCTCGGCCGCTCCGGCGAGGCCTGCCGCGAAACCGCCGATGAGCAGGGAAAGCCAGATCGCCCGTCCTTCGTTGAAGCCGGCGTATCCGGCCGCGCGCGGCGCGAGGCCGCCGACCTGCAGCTTGAAGCCGGTGAAACTCCTCTGCATGAAGATCCAGGCCGCAAGGGAGAGCGCGCAGGCGATAAGCAGCGAGACGTTGACGCGCGTGCCGGGGATCAGGATCGGCACCATCGCGTCGGACTGGAACATCACCGATTGCGGGAAGTTGAAGCCGTTTGGGTCCTTCCAGGGGCCGAGAAGCAGGTAGTTGAGCAGTTGCGCGGCAACGAGCGCCAGCATGAGCGATACGAGAATCTCGTTTGCATTGAGCTTCACGCGCCAGAAGGCGGTGAGCGACGCCCACAGAGCGCCGCCCAGCGCACCGATGACAAGCATGGAGGGCCAGATCCATTGGCCCGTTGCCTCTGGGAACCAGATGGGAATGGCCGATGCGAAGATCGCGCCGAGGATGAACTGGCCCTCGGCGCCGATGTTGAAGACCTTTGCGCGAAAGCCGATCGCAAGCCCCTGCGCGATCAGCAGTAGCGGCGCGGTCTTAAGCAGGACTTCCGAGAAAGAGGCCCAGGACAGGAAGGGCTCCAGAAGCATCGCGTGGAAAACGGCTACCGGATCGCGGCCCATAAGGAGGTAGATCCCGAGATTGAGAAGCGTCGCCAAGGCGAGCGCGACGGGCGGGGCGATCAGTTTGACGGGAAGCGAGGCATGCTCCCGGCGAACGAGAACAGGCAGGAGCGGCGCGGACAGAGCGCTCATGCAGGGACCTTTTTGGCCGTCGAATGCGCGCCGATCATGTAGCGGCCGATCTCCTCGGGTCTCGTGTCGCGCGTCACCAGCGGCGGGCTCAGCCGGCCTTGATGGATCACCTGGATCGAATCGCAGAGTTCGAACAGTTCCTCCAGTTCCTCCGAGATGACGAGGATACCCATGCCTTCGTTGCGCAGGGCAACGAGGCGCCGGCGGATGGCGGACGCGGCGCCGATGTCGACGCCCCAGGTGGGTTGCGCCACGAACAGCAATTGCGGGGACAGCATGATCTCTCGACCGACGATGAACTTTTGCAGATTGCCGCCCGAAAGCGAGCCGGCCTCCGCTTCCGAACCGGGCGTGCGCACGTCGTATTGCCGGATGCAGTCCTCGGTGAAAGCCTTCACCTGGTTCGTGTCGACGAGGCCGCGTTTCAACAGGCCGAACGGATGGGCGGTCAGAAGGCTGTTGAGGACGAGCGACATTTCCGGCACCGCGCCGCGGCCGAGCCGTTCCTCGGGAACGAAGGCGAAGCCCAGTCGGCGGCGGGCGGCCGCGTCGAGCGCGCCGACATCCTTTCCCATCATGTAGATACGGTCGGACTGTTCGCGCGGCAGCACCGTTTCGCCTGAAATCAACGCTGCCAGTTCACTTTGCCCGTTGCCCGATATGCCCGCGATCCCGAGGATCTCGCCGGCCCGGACCGTCAGGCTGACGTCGGAAAGCGGCACGGCGAAGGGATCGTCCGGCCGCCGATGGTCGAGGCCGACGATTTCGAGGCGCTTTTCACCGCCGGAATGCGCAAGCGCCGGCATGGGCTGCGGCATGTCGCGGCCGATCATCATCCGGGCGAGGTCGTGCGCGTCGTGGTCGCGCGGGTCCACGCGGCCGGTGATGCGCCCACCGCGCAGGATGGTCGCGCGGTCGCAGACCGCGCGGATCTCCTCCAGCTTGTGCGAGATGAACAGGATGGACACGCCGCGGTCGCGCAGCCGCCGCAATGTCTCGAATAGCTTGTCCACCGATTGCGGGGGCAGGACGGAGGTCGGCTCATCGAGGATCAGGAGTTGGGGTTCGGTCATCAGGCAGCGGATGATTTCCACCCGCTGCCGCTCTCCGACAGAGAGCGCGTGCACATGGGCGAGCGGATCGACTTCGAGTCCGAACTCGCGGCCGAGCATGCGGATGCGATCCGCAAGATCCGATTTGCCCCTGGGCACGACCAGCCGGATGTTCTCCACCACCGTCAGCGTCTCGAACAAGGAGAAATGCTGGAAGACCATGCCGATCCCCTTGCGCCTCGCATCCGCCGGGGAAGCAAGGGCCAGGGGTTCCCCTTTCCAGGTCGCCATTCCGGCGTCCGGCTGCTCGACGCCATAGATCAGCTTCATCAGCGTCGACTTGCCCGCTCCGTTTTCCCCGAGGATCGCATGGATCGAGCACGGAGCCACATCCAGATCGATGTCTCTATTGGCATGGATTTGGCCGTAGCTCTTGGAGATGCCGCGCAGCGACAGGAGCGGGGTGGTCACGGTCACTTGGGCAGCGGCGTGGTGACACCCTTGACGTGCCAGTCCATTGCGACGATCTCGGCATCGGTCATCGTTTTGCCGGCGGGGACTCCCTCGCTGCCGTCGGCCTTGGCGACCGGACCGGCAAAGGGCGAGAAGCTGCCGCCGGCAATCTTGGCTTCAACCTCTTTGATCCTGTTCATCATGTCGGCCGGGATACCCGGGTTCCAGTCAACGACCTTTACAACCTTGTCACCGACACCCAGGAAAGCGTTGACGCCCTTGAACTTGCCGGCGAGGTGGGCGTCGACCGAGGCTTTGAAGAAGGGTGACCAATCGGTCGCCACGCAGCCGAGATAGGTTTTAGGCGCGTATTTCTTCATCGACGAATTGAGGTTGAAGGCAGGGACGCTGGCCTCCTCGCAGGCCGACACGACGGAGGGCGTGTCCTGCGCGTTGGAGAAGATCACGTCGCATTTCTGCGCCAGCAGCGCCTTGGCGGCTTCCTGCTCCTTGGCCGGATCGAACCAGGAGTTCACCCATACGACCGAAACCTCGACATCGGGTTTCACTGCTTGCGCGCCCAGCGTGAAGGCGTTGATGGAGGTGATCAGTTCGGGAATGGCGAAGGCGGAGACCGAGCCGAGCTTGCCGGTCTTTGACAGCGCGGCGGCCGCCATGCCCATCAGGTAGGTACCCTGGAAATATTGGGCCGCGAAGGGCGAGAAGTTCGGCGCTACCTGGAAACCGGAAGCATGCAGCACGGTGACGTCGGGGTTCCGGCGCGCGATCTGCAGGGCACCGTTCTGGTAGCCGAAGGAGCCGGCGATCAGGAACTTGTTCCCGTCGGCGACCACCTTGTTCATGATGCGGTCGGCATCGGGTCCTTCCTGTATATTCTCGATGATGGTGACCTTCACCTTGTCGCCGTAGGCTGCCTTCACCGGCTCGAGCCCGTCGGCGAGCGCACGGCCCCAGCCGACATCGCCGACCGGCGACGGGACCACGAGCACGATGCCCAGAGGTTCGTCGGCAGCAAGCGCGCGGCCGCCCGCCGCTGCGACGAGGCCGGAGGCGGCCGCGCCCTTCATCAATGTTCTGCGGGTAAGATTTGTCAGCATGTAGGTTCCCCTTGTTTTCGGTTTAGAATTCCACGGTCGCGAGCGCCGCCTCGGCTTCCGCGAACAGCTGCACCTCGTCAAGCCCCGGGAACTCGCCCTTGGCCCAGACGATGCGGCCGTTGATCATGGTCATGTCGGTCGGCATGCCGATGCCCACCTTGGCAAGCAGGCTCAGCGGATCGTGCCGCGTGCCGACATAGTCCATGCGCCGCGTATCGATGGCGAAAAGGTCGGCAGCCATGCCAGGCGTCAGCCTGCCGATGTCGCCGCGCCCGAGCAGCGCCGCGCCCCCGGTCGTCGCATAACCGAGAAAATCGGCCGGCGGCGGAACGGGATGGTCGCGTGTCGATGCCGACAGACATTGCAGCATGTAGGCGGAGTGGATGCAGTGCATCAGGTTGGAATTGTCGTTCGAGGCGGCACCGTCGCAACCTAGTCCTATGCTGAGGCCGAAGGCCGACATCGCCGGGATATCGGTGATTTCGGCGCCGACGAGATAGACCGGCTCAGGGCAATGCGAGACGCCGGTACCGCTTGCGGCCATCTTGCGCAGCTCGTCGTGGGTTAGCTCCCAGCAATGGGCATAGAAGGCATCCGGCCCGCAGAAGCCGATCTCCGCGCAGTAATCCACCGTGCGCATGCCGTGACGGTCCTCGATGACCGGGCTTTCGCCCTCGCCGACATGGGTATGCATACGCACCCCGCGATCACGCGCTAGCGCCACCGATTCCACGAAGGTCTCGCGATAGCAGTTGACTGGCTGGCAGGGCGCGACGGCGACCTGGCGCATGCTGAAAGGGCCGGCATCATGATAGGCGTCGATCAGCCGGGCGCAATCGGCGATGAACTCGTCCGTCGTCTCCAGCATGGCATCGGGGATGGTCGAGCCTTTCGATTTCGGCAGCGTGTTGCCGCCGCGCCCGGCATGGAAGCGCATACCGAGGAGTTCGGCTGCTTCGAACTGCCGGTCGATCAGCCGCTTGCCGGCCTTCCACGGAAAGCAATACTGATGGTCGAATGCGGTCGTGCAACCGTGCTTTATCAGCTCGGCCATCGCCGTGACCGAAGCGTGGTAGAAGCATTCCTCGGTCAGCCGCGAGAAAATGGGATAGATCCGGTCGAGCCATTCGATGACCGACAACTTCGTCCAGTCCAGATCGGCGCGGTTGCGCACGAAGCATTGAAAGAAGTGATGATGGGTGTTGACGAGGCCGGGATAGACGAACCAGCCGGCGGCGTCCTGCGTGACGGTCCCGACGGGCAACTCTCCCTTGTCGAGGCCTTCGCCGATGGCCCGTATCGCCGGGCCGTCGGTCAAGACATCGACATTGCGCCGGATGTCCGGACCGTTGCCCTCGTCCACGATGACCGCTGCGCAGTTCTTCAGCAAGTGGCCCGCCAAGTCACGCCTCGCCGGCTTCGAGGACGGGCTCGGGCTTCAGTTCGTGCAGCCGGTGGATGCCGGGCATCTCAATGAAGCCCTCGAGACTGCGGATCGCCCGCGACCAGAGCCGGATCGCGGGATAGGGGTCGAGCGAAACGCCGCCGTCCGGCGCCAGCGCCACATAGGGGAAGCAGGCGACGTCCGCGATCGTCGGCCGGTCTGACGCGAGGAAGCGCTGGCCGCGGATATGCTGTTCGACGAGGCCGGCTTCCAGCTCCCGCAGGGCCGCTATCCCCTGCCCATGCAGGGTGGCGATATCGCCCGGACGCAGCAGCATCTCGTGCAAGCGCGCCGCCCCCAGGCTGCCGGTCAGCCGATGCGAGAAGGAAAGCCATTGCTGGACGCGTGCCGCCCGCAGAGCAGTATCGTTGCCCAGCCATTGCGGTGCGGCCTTCGCGGCGAGATAGACCAGCATGGCCGAGGATTCGGTCAGGACGAGGTCGCCATCCTCCAGGATCGGGATCGAACCCGCCGGATTGAGCGCCATGAGTTCGGGACCGCGATGCTCGGCGCCGGGATGGAAGTCGACGGGGCGGATGTCAAGCTTCACCCCGGTCAGCGCCGCCATCAGGCGCGCCTTGTAGCAACTCGGGGACAGCACGTAGTCGTAGAGCTTCATTGCGCCACCAGTTGCGCGCCGTAGGTGTAGCCGTGGCGTTTCAGCCAGCGCCGGTAGGCAACCGATGTCAGGTCCGCCCTTGTGGGGATCTCCATGCCCGGATCGAGCGGCAGCAGTGTCGGGATCTGGTTTTCGAGAATCGACCGGTCCTGAAGGAAGATCGTCTGCTGGAAATGGATCAGATCTGCCATCGATGTTTCGTCGTCGAACAACGCCATCCACGGCCAGACGTCGCACAGGTCTTCGGCAAGCGGCTGCACGAAAAGCGTGATGACGTCCCATTCACCCGGGCGCGGCGGGCAGGTCTTGTAGAGGATCGAGCAGGTCGGCGCAGGCACGCGATACATGTATTCGGTGGTTATGCCGCCTTCCGCCGACTTGGCGGCCTGCGGCTGGTAGAACTTCACCTGGGTCGCCCAAACCTCGTCTTCGTCCTCCCGTATCTCGACCTTGTAGTTCGGGACTTCCGTGTGCGGTTCGGCCCCCAATATGTCCGTATGCACGAAGGGGAAATGCGCAATGTCCAGGAAGTTCTCCACCGCGCGCAGCGGCGAGCAGCGCACGCGCACAACCCCGACATCGACGAGCCGGCGGCCGGGCTGATCAGCCTCGGGGATGGCAAAGAGCGCCTTTTGCGGGTCGCCGAGCGACGACCAGACATGGCCGTAGCGGATGCAGACCGGCAGGGCACGTCCGTTGCTGCCCGTAACCTTCGCGTTTCCGTCTGCGCCGAGCCTCACCCCGATCGGCTCGCCCATGAGCGCCGTCTGGCGCTCATGCGTGTCAAGTCGGCCGGCAAGGCCGACCGGATACCATTCGTCGATCATCGCGTTGCGGGTCATTGGGCGACGCCACTGCGCAGAATATCCTCGGCCGTCCGCCGTAGCGTCTCGGCTGCCCTCGACGCAGCGATACGCTTGGCCGGACCAGTGCCTTCGTCGACCAGAACATGCATCAGCGTCCGCGCTTTCCCCTGGGGGGTCAGCAGCAGCCGTAGGGTCTGGGCATTTTGCGCGTAGTCGAGCAGGCCTCCGTCGACCTTCGTACCGGCGGCCGCCTCCAGCGCGGCGATGCCCGCCTCTGCTATCATGGAGCGAAGAGGGGCCAGGCCGTCGAACCGCGGCGGCCGAGCGGTGGGTTCGCCTACGGAAATCCATATGATTCCGCCGCTGTCCTCGACGGGCTGTGTTGCGACACCAATCGTTTCCGGCGGCGTCAGGCCCGGATGGGCTGGAATGCGCAAGCAGTTTCCGGCCTGGGCATAGCTCCAACCGTGATAAATGCAGGACAGGGCCTCACCGCGTACGAAACCACGGGAAAGGCGCACGCCGCGATGAGGGCATCTGTCCGCAAAGGCCGCCGCGCGGCCGGACCGGCTTCGCCAAAGGGCGATCGGTCCGACCGGGGTTTGCGCCGGCATTACGGTTCCCGCTGGCAAGTCCGCGGAGAGGGCAACTGGCATCCAGGAGCCGGACGGATAGGGCAGCATGCATCAACCTTCGAACGACATCGACCCATCTTCCCAAATGCAGATTCGCGGTCAAGACATGACGATCAGCCCGATTACGTTTGCACAATATTTTCGCACTGGCAACAATGCCCAAAAAAGAGGCAGAGGCCCTGGTCCCAACCTAGCCTGATTCGTTCTCTATCGGCGTCCGACGAATGGCCTCGACCCAGACATCGATTGGTCCAAGAGAGCACCCCATCTCCATCATATCGACCAGTTCCGCAGGACCGGCAACGTCGAGTTCGATCCGGTCGGCACCGGCAACGAATATTGCCGGCGCGATGCCGAGCTTGGCGGCATGACGCTCGATCCATGGAAGAAAGGATGCCGCTTTGACATCGCCGAGGATTGTCATGCGCTCGCGCGTAAAACGTCGGTCTTGCTCGTTCATGAAGGACCCTAGCAACAAAATTGATGTACAGATACGTCGTATCCAATCACGTGGCTAAGGGCGTGAAAAGGCGGGCGGATCTTTCGCCGACAAGAACGCTCGTCATCCTCGCCGACCGGTCAAGACCGGTCGCTGCCGTCCCGATGCTCCTTGGTAAGCGACAGACCTTTGACGGGCCATGCCCGGTAGCCGGTCATCGAGGGATCGGTTCGGAACTGCGTCGCAAGATCGGTCATCCGGCTCCAGGACTTTCCTAAAAGCGTATTTTCGGGAAACCAAGCCAGACGGCACCTGCGGAATAGTGGCGCCGGGGTCGCGGAACCATACGGAACGATGCGGGAAGATTTCTGATTTATACGAAAGGAGTACAATTCATTGAGGTCGGCCAGGCACCACCGACGGCTGGCGGTTGGCCAACTCCTGAAGGGCTCACGCAAAGGGCTTATCGATGGCCACAGCGTTGGTTGTTCAAAGCGCTGCAGCCGGGATTGCTCGGCGCCGGAGATGGCGCGCAGCTCTTCGTGGATGATGCGAAGCAGGCATTTGGTGTGGCCGATTTCAAAGCGTCCGGTGGGGGCGGAACGATACGAGACAATACGGGAAACTCTCTGATTTAAGCCCACGAAAAAGCCAATAAAATCAATAGTTCGAGGACGCCCTCCAACAGTGCGTGACAGTGACCGTCCTACCAATAATGAATGGTGCCTTTAAATTGTTCATGCAGTCTCGACGAGATTCGGAACCAGCGATCGGCAGCCTTGGCCGGACTAGCCCGATCCGCAAAGCACCGCTTGAATCATCGCCGAGATAAAAGCGTCAGATGTTTTCCGGCGTGACTATTTCAAAAGGTATAGACCGCTGAAGGGTCGCGACCGGTGCTTGCGGTCCAATCACGTCAATCATCGTCTGCACAAGCAGGGCCGAGGTTGCCTCGAGTGGATGACAAAGAGCTGCAGTGATCATTCCCTCGGACAAGCCTTTTCGCGTGTCGGGGCCAATGTCACGGCAAACCAGCTTGATGCCCGCCCGCCTTTCGGCAGGGATCTCTCGCAGCGCACGGAGCACTCCAGTTATTCCGCCGCCCACGATCAGAATTCCTACGAGATCATCAGTCGTCTTCAGGAGTTCGGCCACCATACGGTAAGCCTCGCTCGATTCCTCATGAGTAGGGCGACTTTCTTCCACTGTGAGCCGCGGAGCGTGTTCGCGCAAATACGAACGGAAGCTGGCATCTGAAACATCTTGGCATTGATATCGGTGATTTCCTATGAAAACCGCAATGCGACCCGGACCTTGGGTGGTTTGCGCAATCAAGAATGCCGCCGTACGCCCCAGCTTCCAGTTGTCCGTTCCCACATAGGCCGCTCGTTCCGGCGCGGATTGGTCCGTAATGTAAGCAACAACGGGCTTCCCCATTTCCTTCAGTGAACGGATTGCCTGTCCTATTATAGGGTGATCTGGTGCGATCACCGCGACTACATCGCAGGTGTCGCCGAGCGCCACGAGTCGGCTGGAGATAGTCTCCGGCGTCAGGAGATCCACAAACTCGACGATGGCCTCAACAATTTCGTCGCGACGATCGCGACAAGCTGCGATGATTTTCTTCCCGAACAGTTTGTAGAGCTCACGGGTCGATTGCTGCAGCAGGAAACCAAATCGGTGATGCGGCGACAGTTTCTTGGCCCGGTCGTCGATCGCCCCGATCCCATAGAATCCGATTTCTTCGGCTGCGCTTTGTACTCGTTGCACGGTCTTTGGGCGAACGGAAACCGTCCCGCTGAGGATTCTGTTCACAGTCGCCACTGATACGCCAGCGGCTTGAGCGAGGTCGCGAATGGTAGGCCGCCTCATTGATCCTCCGCTGCTGTATCATCATGATTGACACTAAATGATACGAATGCGACCTAAATACTATTTTTGTGTTCCGACGATATCAAGCCTCCGATATGAATCGCCTCCGCATTGAAGCCCGAACTGGTCCAAGGCCGGTTGGATGGTCGGTCAGGAGGCTATTAGGATGGATGACCTTCAGTATGGAACGCGCGACAAACGCGGAAACTGGGTCCCGCACCGCCGCGCCGAGCCGGTGCCGATCTGGCATCGCCCGTTCAACGCCAAGAAGGTACTGGCTTGGTTTCCCGAGTTTCTGTGGCCTTGGAACGCCTTCCACATGGCCACGGCAATCATCTGGGTCAACTTGCTCATTCCGAGCTGGGACAGCCTGGCAACCTTTTCGCTGCTCAACTACCTTTGGCTGTACGGCCTGAACGCAGGGGGCATTTTTCTCTTCTACGGGTTCTTTGAGCTGCGCTATTACATCCAGCGCAAGCAAGAGACGCGCTTCAAGTATAATCCAAAATTCCCCTCCGACGCGCCGTCCGACGTCTTCTGGTTTCAGAGCCAGAATATCGACAATTTCAGCCGGTCGTTTTTCATCACTATACCGCTGTGGACCGTGGTCGAAATCGTGATGCTGTGGGCCTACGCTAATAGCTGGGCGGTCTGGCTGCCCTGGACGACGAATTGGCTTTACCTATCGTTCCTCGTCATCATCGCGCCGGCCGTGCATGAGATCTATTTCTTCTTCCTGCACCGCGCCATCCATTGGCCGCCGCTCTACAAATGGGTGCACTCGGTTCACCACAACTCGATCAACCCCAGTCCGTGGTCGTCGCTGTCCATGCATCCGGTGGAAGGGTTCCTCTACCATGCCGAAGCCTGGCTGCACCTGCTGATCCCATCCAACCCGGTCTGCGCGTACTTCACGCTGCATGGGGCCGGCTTCGGAGCGGTGAATGGCCATCTTGGGTTTGAGACCTTCGAACTCACCGACAAGATCAAGCTCGATAGCCATTCCTACGTCCACTACCTGCACCACAAGTATTTCGAGGTGAACTACGGAGGTGACGGTCTGGTCCCTCTCGATAAGCTTTTAGGCACTTGGCACGACGGTAGCAAAGAAGCTGACGAGGCTATGAAGGCGCGCTTCCGCAAAAAGAAAGAAAAGCTGCGCGCGCAACAGGAAGCCCGCGGCGGCCCGGCCACTGGAATGCCGGCGGAATGACGATCAGACGCTGTCTCGACTAAGCCGAGAGGAGCGGGTGCGGGGCAGCCAGGCTTTTGTTGAAACCCGCGGGGCGGGTAAACCGGGAGGAAGACTATGAAGCTTTTCAAGATACTTGTGTCCACAGCAGTGCTGGCTGCGTACAGCACCAGCAGCACGCTCGCCGCCGACATCTTCGTTATCGGCGGCAAGCCGGACGATCCATTCTGGTCAATCGTCAAGCGTGGTGCCGAAGACGCCGGTAAGGTGGTCGAAGCTCAAGGTGGTAAAGTCACCTGGCTCGGGCCGCAGAACTACGACAATCTGGGTGTGGACGCGGCCGAACTGATCCGCCAAGCCATCGACCAGAAGGCCGACGCCATTGTCGGTCCGGACTGGGTGCCGGAAGCCATGGATCCGGCGTTCAAGGCGGTTGTGGACGCTGGCATTCCGCTTGTTATCTACAATGCCGGCGGTTTGCAGGCGGCTGATCGCCTCGGCGCTATGAACTATGTCGGCTCGGACGATTACAAAGGTGGCGTCGCCGGCGGCGAGTATCTCGCTAAGGCCGGCAACAAGAAAGGCGTCTGCATCAACACACTGCCGGGTGCGGCCAATATCGAGGCCTACTGTGGTGGCTTTAGGGAAGGGATGAAGAATGGCGGCGGCGAGGCCGATGTGTTGCCGTTGCCAGCTACCTCCTTCGGCTCGGCAACAGCAGTGGCGCAGGCGGTGAAGGCCTATCTGCTGCAGCATCAAGCCGTGACCGCGGTGTTCACCATCGGCAATGTCGACGCCAATTCGGCCATGAACGGTATTACCCAGGCCGGCAAGGCCGGGCAGGTTCAACTCTGCGGCATCAACTTTGACGAGACCATCCTGAACAACATCAAGGATGGAAAACAGGCCTGCGCGATCGACCAGCAGGGCTACTGGCAAGGCTATCTCGCCGTCTCAATCTTGAATGGCAAGGTAAACTACGGGCTGACTGTGCCGACGCGCGAGATCCTCACCGGTCCTGGTATCATCGACAAGAACACTGTCGAGCTGACCATTGCCGGCGTGAAGGCCGGCGCGCGCTAGGTGTCCTTACGGCCGCCCCCCCGGTGAGGCGGGCGGCCAGTGCATTCTACTTCCATAGCGACCGCAATTTTTGGCGCTCGATAACTCGCGGATTACCCATGACGGCACATCCCGTGACATCCACCCCAACGCCGATGGCAAATCGCGGCCGTTCTGGACTGGCCCCAGGTCGTCTGGCACGGCGGCCCGAGACGGGCTCGTTCCTGGGCATGGTCGCAGTCTTTTTGTTCTTCGCCATATTCGGAGGCAGTGGCTTTTTGTCAGCAGCCGGTACGGCCAGTTGGCTGAGCATCGCCTCCGAGATCGGCATCATCGCTCTGCCGATAGGGCTGCTGATGATCGCTGGTGAGCTGGACATTTCGGTCGGCGCCGTGATTCCCGCGGCCTCTCTAACGGCCGCGATCATATCCGGCTACTATGGCCTGCCTGATTGGCTCGGCATCACGGCCGCCCTTGGGCTCGGTCTCGCCATCGGCTTAATCAACGGCGTGTTCGTCACGCGAACCGCGATCCCGTCCCTGATAATCACAATAGGAACGATGTTCGGCACAATGGGCCTGACGCTGGGCCTTACGGTGATGATCGCCGGCAGCACCGGTGTCTCGCTGGTACCCGACGAACTCACGAAGATGCTTCTCGGCCAATATCTCGGGGGCATGTTCCAAGTGACGATTCTCTGGTGGCTCGCCTACATCGCCGCCCTTCTCTGGCTCCTCCACATCTCGCCCGTGGGCAACTGGATCTATGCACTCGGGGGCGACAAGGAGAGCGCGCGCAACGCGGGCATCCCCACCAAGCGGCTTACCATCGGTCTATTCATGCTTTCGGGGTTTTCCGCCGCGTTCGTCGGAGTCAGCCAGGTGATGGTCTACCAGAGCGCTCAGGTTCTGGCTGGGCAGTCCTTCATCTTCAATTCGATCATGTGCGTAGTCATCGGAGGCGTTCTGCTTACCGGCGGATTTGGCTCTGTCGTAGGTATCGTGTTCGGCACGATCACCTTCTCTATCGTAAACCAGGGCATCTACTTCACGAGTATCGATCCCAACATGGGAAGCGTCATCATCGGCGCGCTTCTCCTGATCGCCGTACTCACCAACGACACCTTTCGGCAGCTGGCGCTCAGCTACTCATCGAAGAAGGCTTGAGGAACCGCCATGACTGAGGCAATCAAATCCTTGTTGCGCCGCCCGGAAGCAGGCTCGATCCTCAGCCTGATCGGGGTGGTGCTGTTCTTCGTATTTTTCGGTGGCGTGGACCTGGGCACACTCCTTGGGGCGGCGAGTTGGGTGAACTTCGCCGCCAATCTCGGCATTGTCGCCATTCCGGTCGGTCTGCTGATGATCTCGGGTGAACTCGACATCTCCATCGGCGCATTGATTCCCGCGGGCTCTATGACCACCGCCATCCTTAGCGGCTACTATGACCTGCCCATCGCGGTGGGCATGGCCGGCGCCCTGGCGGTCGGTGTGGCGGTCGGCCTTGTCAATGGTTTGCTGACGATCCGCACCTCGGTGCCTTCGTTGATCATTACGCTCGCCACCCTGGTTGCGATGCAGGGCTTGGTGCTCAGTGGGTCCGTGTTGCTAACTGGCAACGCTAGCGTTGCCGTCACCGCGCCGGAATGGGCCAAATTCCTGTTCGGACAGCTTATCGGTGGAAGCCACCAGGTCATCATCGTCTGGTGGGTGGTGTTCGCTGTCATCATTGGCTTCGTGCTGCACAAGACCCGCTTTGGCAACTGGCTGTTTGCAATGGGCGGCGATCGCGTCAGCGCCCGCAATGCAGGCATTCCGACAAGCCGCATGACCATCGCACTGTTCGTGCTGTCCGCCGTCAGCGCCACATTCGTTGGCATGTGCCAGGCGATCCTGTTCAACTCGGCCCAGGTTTCCGGCGGAATGAACTTCATCTTCAACGCGATCGTGTCCGTGGTGGTCGGCGGCGTGCTGCTCACGGGAGGGTTCGGCTCGGTCATCGGCATCTTCGTCGGTACCATCACGTTCGCCATTGTCAGCCAGGGCATCTACTTCACCCAGATCGACCGGAACTGGTCGAACCTGATCATCGGCGTGATGCTTTTGACGGCGGTGCTGATGAATCAGGCATTCCGGGAACTGGCTCTGTCTTACCGGCGAGGTTCAAAACAAAGCGTGCCGAGGGCACCCATACAGCACTGAGCGATGCGGCTGCAGTTGCGATCAGCGACTGCTTGGAAGAACGAAAGATGCGATAATTATGAGCGAAAAACCTGCCATTCTCGAACTGAAAAATGTCAACAAGTCTTTCGGCCCGATCGACGTGTTGCATAACATCTCGCTGCAAATTCGCCGGGGTGAGGTCTTGTGTCTCCTCGGCGACAACGGCGCAGGAAAGTCCACTCTCATCAAGGTCTTGGCAGGCGTCCACAAGCCGACCAGCGGCGAGATACTGATGGACGGAAAGGCGGTCAGCTTCGACCGTCCGAGCGCTGCGCAGGAGCGGGGCATTGCCACCGTGCACCAGTTCGGCGGAACGTTCCCCTTAATGAGCATCGGCCGCTCCTTCTTCGTTGGGTTGGAGCCGACAAAGGGTTGGGGTCCGTTCAAGATCTACGACCGCAAGCGCGCCAACGAGATCGCGGTGAAAGCGGTGCGGGATTTCGGCATCACGCGTATCGACGACGGTGACCGGCTTGTTGGTGGCCTGTCAGGCGGGGAACGCCAGTCTTTGGCCATTGCCCGCGCCGTGCATTTCGGCGCTCGCGTTCTGATCCTCGATGAGCCGACAGCAGCGCTCGGCGTCAAGCAGGCAGCTCACGTGCTGCGCATCGTCAATGAAGCCAAGCGGCGCGGTCTCGCGGTCGTCTTCATCACCCACCAGGTGATGCACGCGATGGCGGTGGGAGACCATTTCGCCGTCCTCATTCGCGGTGCGATCGCCGCCGATTTCCGGAAGCGCGAGAAAACCCGCGAGGAGATCACCGATCTGATGGCCGGCGGTGAAACCATGGCTGACCTCGAGGCGGAAATCGAGCATGAATTGCATGCATGATCACAATGAAAATGCGCCGCCTCTCGAGCTGGATGGGCGGGCGGCCCGATCGTTTTCCTCGGGAAACCTCTGCCTTCGACCGGCCCTGATGACCCTTGGCGCCACCAGCCTCTTCACGTCGAACAAAGCAGAAGAAATATGACAATACGGATTGCGGTGATCGGTGCCGGTGTGATGGGCGCCGACCACGCCAGGATAGTGGCGGAAGACCTTCCCGGAGCAAGCCTTCAGCTGGTGTGCGACATGGATGAGGCGCGTGCCCGCACTGTTGCCGACACCTTTGGTGCGCTCGACATCTCCACCGATCCAGAAGGCGTTGCCGCGCGGAAGGACGTGGACGCAATCATCGTGGCGAGTCCCGATGCCACGCATGCGCCGCTGTCGAAAGCTTGTATTGCCGCCGGCAAGCGTGTGTTGTGCGAAAAGCCCCTCTCCCAAGCGTCCGCTAACTGTATCGCGGTGATGGAGGCCGAACAGAAGTCGGGCGCGAAATTCGTCCAGCTTGGTTTCATGCGGCGCTACGATCGCTCCTACGAAGAGATTAAGCGGGCGCTCGCAGACGGCCGCCTTGGCCGGCCCCTGATGATGCACAATTTTCACCGGAATGTCGAAACGCCGGCTGCAGATTTCACCGGCGCAATGGCTATCACCAATTCGGCTCCACACGAGTTCGATGTCGTGCGCTATGTGCTCTCGACGGAATATGCGTCGATTTCGGCCTTCCAGCCGAAGCGCTCAGATGCCCGGGTCGCGCCTGTCTTCATGGTGCTGGAGACGGTCGATGGCCAACTCGTCAACATCGAGATCAACAACAATGCCGCCTATGGTTACGATGTCCGTGCCGAGCTGATCGGCGAGCGGGGCACCGTTGCGATGAACAACGTCGCCTACACTCGCATCGATTCTGCGCTTACACAGAGCACGAGCTACGACTCCGACTGGCGGACCCGCTATGCCGATGCCTACCGTCGGCAGAACCGCGACTTCCTACGCTTCGCCATGACTGGTGAGTTCCCGGCAACCGCTGCGAATTGCTGGGACGGTTATTGCGCCGCCGTCGTTGCCGAGGCGGGCGTGAAGGCGTTGCACGAGGGCCGCCGCGTACCCGTCCAAATGATCGCAAAGCCGGAGTTTTACGCGTGAAGCTGGGTTTCGTTTCAGACAGCCTCGGCAACCTGCCCTTCGAAACGATGCTGGATCATGCGAAGCGCATGGGTGTCTCCGGCGTCGAGGTGAACACCTGTGGCTGGTCCACCGCGCCGCATTTTCGGCTTTCGTCCATGCTGGGCAACAGGGAAGGCCAGAAGCGCTTCGTTGGCGCGTTCGAGGCGCGCGGGCTAGAAATCATCAGCCTCAACGCAAACGGCAATCCGCTGCACCCGACCGACCCGGCCCAGGGCGAAGGGCTGAAAACCACTATTCGCGTCGCGGGCGAAATGGGCATCCGGACGGTCTGCACCATGAGCGGCCTCCCGGCCGGCAACGCTGCAGATACAATGCCCAACTGGGTCGTCTCGTCGTGGCCGCCGGAAACACAGGCCATTTTGAAATACCAGTGGGAAGAGAAGCTGATTCCCTTCTGGACCGAGATCGTGGCGTTGGCTGAAGAGAACGGCGTGGAGCGCATCGCGCTTGAACTCCACGGCAACCAGTGTGTCTTCAACGTGCCCTCGCTTCTGAAGTTGCGACAGGCGGTCGGACCCGTCGTGGGGGCGAATCTGGACCCTTCGCATCTGTTCTGGATGGGTGCCGACCCGCTGGCGGCGGCTCAATCTTTGGGCGAGGCGGTATATCACGTTCATGCCAAGGACACGATGCTCAACGCACCAGTGCAGGCGACGACATCTCTGCTCGAGAATGGCAGCCTGATGGATCTTCCAGCCCGGTCATGGAGCTACATCACGCTTGGCTTCGGCCATGGCGAGGAGTGGTGGCGGCAATTCTGCTATCGCCTCAAGATGGCCGGCTATGACGGCTGGCTTTCCATCGAGCATGAGGACGTGCTCCTGAACTCTCTGGAGGGACTCGAAAAGTCCGTGGCGCTACTGCAGGGGGTCATGCCGTCCGCCCCCGCCGACTACAAACCGCAAGCCATCTGAAGGAAGGTTCCATGCCTTGGATCGACGCCTGTGCCGCCGCCGACATCGAAGCCGAGGAAGCCAAGCGCTTCGATCATGGCGGTCGCACCTTTGCGATCTTTCGAAATGATGCGGACGAATATTTCTGCACCGACGGGCTTTGCACGCACGAGAGTATTCACCTCGCTGACGGTCTCGTAATGGGGAATACAGTGGAGTGTCCTAAACACGCATCCGTTTTCGACTTCACGACTGGGGACGTAGAGACCCCGCCCGCTTGCGAGAATCTCAAGACGTACAAGACGAAGGTCGAAAATGGCCGCGTCATGATCGAGATCTGAGCCATATGGACCAGCCGTTCCAGCTTGCAGCCTGCGCCGAGATGCTCTGGCGCGACCGCCCGATTACTTGGCGCGCCGAAATGAATTGGCCATTCATCGCCAAGGCGCTGTTTGACTGCCTGATCCCCTGCGGAGGCTGATTATGGGCATGTATCACAACCGTCCTCATGTCGAGGACATCCGCAAGATGAAGAAGAGCGGACAGAAAATCTCCATGCTCTTCGTCAGCACCCCGGATGAGGCGGCTGCCGCAGCCGCTGCCGGCATCCATATGCTCTCCATCGAAGGTCGATATTTCGATCCGGAAATGCGCCAAGCAGCCGGCGATTGTTTCGTACAAGTCGGTTTGCCATATGGCAGCTATGGGAGTTTCGCGGGCCGCCCGCTCGCAACAGCGGAGGACTATCTGCGTGCAGCGTTCCACTTTGCCGGCACAGGCGGCGACGCCTTTTATTGTGCGGCGTCATACGACATCCAGAAGACGTTATGCGACAACTACATTCCTGTCGTTGGCCATATCGGCCTAGTGCCGTCTTATATCACCTGGACGGGTTGGCGCGCAGTCGGCAAGACCGCGGACGAAGCAGTGCGCATTTGGCGACACACCCAAAAGCTGGAGCAAATAGGAGTCTTCGGCGCGGAGCTGGAAGTCGTCCCAGATCGCGTCGCGAAATTCCTCACCGAAAACTCCTCGCTTGTCATGCTAGGCATGGGCGCTGGCAAATATGCCGATGCGCAGTACCTCTTCACAGAAGACGTTTGCGGTTACGGCAAGAACCATAAGCCGCGACACGGAAAAGTTTATCGAAACCTTGGCCCTGAGCTGGAGAAGATTCAGGACGAGCGCGTCGCTGCCTTTAAGGACTACAAGGCAGACGTCGATTCAGGCAGATATCCCGGTTACGAGCACACGGTCCCGATTGTGGATGCCGAGTTCGATATCTTCATGAAGATAGTTAAAGGTTGAGAACTATGTCTGTGGGCTCATCTTATCCCTCACGGACATGCGGTCGACAGCGCGTATCAGTTGACAACCGCCGAGCGCCATCGCTTGACGAGCTCAAAGCGCTGATTGCCAAAAGGGAACTGACACTTCCGGAGAAGTCGGAGGCTGTCGCCCGGGTGATATTTGCGGAGCCGGATTACGTGGCTTTCGAAAATGCCACCGCAATCGCGCGCCGATGCCATGTATCACCCGCGACCGTGTCCCGACTTGCATCGCGTCTCGGGTTTGGGTCGTTTGTGGAAATGCAGAGCTGCTTCCGAAATCATATACTGCATCGATTCAAACTTCAGGAAGAACACGTGAAGGCGAACTGCTGAGGATCATGTGCACGGACTTTTGACCCCGACAGCCGAGTGCTCTTTCCAAACTTGACGGCGATCGTAATTCCCGAGGCGGCTGTTGGGAGCTTTTTCGCTTACGCCCACCTTGCGCAGTTCCGGCCCCTGCTGAAGCCTGTCGAGAATGGCGACCTGGTGGGTGAGCGATTGAGGGCGGTCGCCCTGCCGGGTCATGCTCCCGGTCATACCGGCTACGCTTCGACACGGACGAGGACCGTTTCCTATTCTTCGGGGACGTCGTTCATGTGCCGGCCTTGCAGTTCGGCAATCCCGCGTTCAGTTGGGGCCATGACGACGATCAGCCGACGGCGCGCGCAACCCGCCTGAAGGTTTTCAGTGACGCGGCCAAGGCGGGGGACGTGGATCGCCGGCGCGCACCTTGGCTGGCCGGGCATCGGTCGCGTGGTGCGTAAGGGCGAAGCATACGGCTATGAGCCGGCAGGAGGACGAGTGACCGGATAGGCGGCCCGGTGCTGATCGGTTTATACTGCTCTCTTCGCCCAAGGCAAGGATCTCGACGAGCAGCGCGCCTCACTCCGGCGTCCTCAACAGCGGCGGCGCATCGTCCGGCCCACAAAATATCTGATTCTTGATCCACTGGCGGCCGATCGACGCCTGAGGCTTACCGGATCGGCGTCTCGCCGCGAAACAGCGGCTGGTGCGCCCGCATCAAGGCGGCAATCCGGTCGGCGACTTTTCGTACCGGCGGCGAGTGACGTTCCTCGTGATGGGTGACGATCCATTGGTCGGTTTCGAGCTCGGGGATAGGCTGAGCGACGCGAACCAGCCGCGGATCGCTGTCACCGACGAAGCACGGAAAGACCGAAAGGCCGGCGCCGGCGGCCACCAGTTCACGCACCGCATGGGTGTTGTTGCCACGTACGGCGATGCGGTCGCCGTGATGGGCTTGCAGCCAGCGCGCCGATGCAACGTTTGCGCCTTCGCCGGTGACGCCGACGAACAATCCAGCGGCGATGCCGTTGATCAGGTGACGTCCGGAATAAATGGCGTGAGCGACTTTGCCGCTCTGACGGCCGGCCAGCCACTGCTCGGTCGGACGCTCGCTGCGGATGCCGATGTCGGCGGCACGGCGGCCGATGTCGACCCGCTCGGTCGTGGTGACAAGCTCCACCCTTATGCCGTCATCGACCGTCCAGATCTCGCCGATATGGGCGGAAACGAAGGCCGACGTCCATGGCCCGGCCGAGACGCGGACAATGCGGTCGGGCAGGTTTCCCTCGCGCCAGCGGGTCAGCGACTGCATTGCTGCCTCGACGTCTTCGGCGCGCCGCAGCAGTTCTTCGCCGACCGGGGTCAGCCGGTAGCCGGTCTGCTGGCGCACGAACAGAGGTTCGCCGATCTGCTTTTCCAGCGCGGTGACGCGTCGTCCAAGGGTGGCTGCGCTGAGGCGCGTGGTTCCCGTCGCTGCGCTCAAGCCACCCAGCCGCGCAACGTCGAGAAACAACCTCAGATCGTCCCAGCCGATATCCATTTTGCAGAAATGAAAAACTCCTTGCGACCGTGGCTGTAGCGCGAAGGGCCATCATGCGCAAGTATGCAGGCGTTGGACGCGTTGGACATTCTTGCTTGGCGGGACAGTGACAAGCGCCTCGGCTGGCTAAGAAGCCACCGCAATCTTTTCGATCGCGCATGCGCTTCGCGCCGATGCTTTGCGCTTTCGACCAACCCAAGCGCGCGGGCATTCTGCACGCCAAAGGAGACGATCATGTTGGATGAACTTCGACACCGTTTCGCCCGCTGGCTTGCCTATCGCCAGACGCTTGCGAGCTTGAGGCGGGCCCCAGACAGCACACTTGCGGATGCTGGCATTTCTCGCGAAGAGATCCGCGAGCATGCCCGCCACGCCAGCGTGCGTCGTTGAGGAACCGGGCATGCAGATGATTGAGCTTTGGGATGGCCGCTCGGTACCGGGCATTGGCATCGGCACCTGGGCGGCGGGTGGCCCCGCGCGTTGGCGTGACACGGCGACAACCTATGGCGAGGTCGATGACATCAGGTCGCAAGCCGCGCTGGCGATGGCCTATGAGATCGGCGCGCGGGTGTTCGACACGGCGGCCGCCTATGGCGCCGGCAATGCCGAACTGATCCTCGGGCGAGCGTTGAAGGGTAAGGACGAAGCCGTCATCGTCACCAAGGTCGGCTATTTCGGCGATCCCGAAACGCGCAAGATTGCTCCCGAGGATGCCTCTGCCGCAGCGATCCGGACATCGATCGACAATTCGCGGCAGCGCCTGCAGCGCGATTGTATCGACGTCGCGCTGCTACATATCAACGAGTATCCGATCAAGCGCGCCGGCGAGGTGTTCGATACGCTCGGCCTGTTGCGCCAGGAGGGCAAGATCGGCGGCTTCGGCTGGAGCACCGATCACCGCGAACGGCTTGCCGCCTACGCGCCGCGCGAGGGCTTCGTCGCCGTAGAGAACGACTTCAATGTGTTTACCCCGGCGAACGGGCTGATGGCCGTTGCGGCGCGCGAGAACCTCGTCTCGTTCAGCCGGCTGCCGCTGGCAATGGGGTTGCTCACCGGCAAATACACGCCGGCCATGCGGCTGCCCACCAACGATGTGCGCGGCGGCAATGCCGAATGGATGGTATTTTTCAGGGATGGCGCCGCCAACCCGCACTATCTGTCAAGGCTCTCGGCAATCCGCGACCTGCTCACGTCGGGCGGACGCACGCTTGCGCAGGGCGCGCTCGGCTGGATCCTCGCCAAGTCGGCAATCGCGCTGCCGGTTCCCGGCTTCACGCGGCCCGAGCAGGTCGAGGACAATCTCGGTGCGCTGGAAAAAGGGCCGCTGCCGGCAGCGGTGATGGCCGAGATCGACGCCGTGCTGAAAATTGCCGAGACTGCTTAGGGTGTGGCGAATCCGAAATTCGCATTGGCGATAACGCGACCAACTTCGATCTCTCTGCTGTCTGCCGATATCGCATTTTTCTTAGTCAAGCTTCCGTGGCGCGATTGAAGGAGCGGCGGACACGCTCGAGTTGAAGGTCCGCCGCTCCGGTTTTCAGATCAAAGAGTGATGCTGCCACGGGAGATGGGTGGCGAGCTGCGCTTGAGCTGCGCCGCCGACCGCGTCGCTGTCGAGAGAGAGCGACCCGGTTGAGCTGTCAAAGATGATGTGGTGGGAACCATCATCCGTGGCCGTACCAGCAGGAGACGCATGCAATGAAAGCCCGCCCGACTTAAGCTCGGCAAGAGCGGCTTGATCGAGGTGGAGCTTGTCCTGAAGCTTGCTGAAGTCGAAGGCATCGTTGCCTCCGTGACCCGACATGATCTCGGCTGCGGCGCCGTTCTTTGCCTGGGCCCCGACATTTTCACCGCTCTGCACGGTCTGGGCGAACCCATGGCCGGTCAGGTTGGTTGCCGTTCTGTCGGAGTGATTGTTGGTGGCGAGAAACTCCGAGCCGGCAGAAAGAGCATGGCTCAACACAGCCAGCACCCGGTCAACGCCGCTGCCCAAATCGTCCATCTTGTTGCCGCCAGTGTCGACATGGGAGGTGTCGTTGCCGCTATGGCCCGCCATTTCGTCGGTGCTTGCACTTGCATGGGAGGCATCACTGGTGGCCTTTCCGTGACTGGCCGTGCGGTGGGAAGTCGCAGCTCCAGCAGAATTACTATCGCTAGTGCTGGCGTCGGAAGGGGCGATGGCGGTAGCAGTCGCAGTAGAAGTGCCATGGCTGGTCTTGGAGTCGGAGGCGGCCACAGTAGAGCTATTATCGGCAGCGGTGGCAGTGGAAGGCACAGTTGCAGTGGAACTGCTATCGCCCGTCGCGGCTTCGGAAGAGGCCGCGGCAGTCGAACTGGTATTGCCGGTGGCGTCGTCGGAAGCGGCAGTTACAGTCGAACTGCTATCGCCGGTGGCGTCATGGGAAGGGGCAGTCGCAGTCGAAGTGTTGTCGCCGGTGGCGTCGGAAGGGGCCGTGGCAGTCGAACTGCTATCGCTGGCGGTGGCGTCGGAAGGGGCCGTGGCAGTCGAACTGCTATCGCCGGTGGCGTCATGGGAAGGGGCCGTGGCAGTCGAACTGATATCGCCGGTGGCGTCATGGGAAGGGGCAGTCGCAGTCGAACTGCTATCGCTGGCGGTGGCGTCGGAAGGGGCCGTAGCAGTCGAACTGATATCGCCGGTGGCGTCATGGGAAGGGGCAGTCGCAGTCGAAGTGTTGTCGCCGGTGGCGTCATGGGATGGGGCAGTCACAGTCGAACTGCTATCGCTGGCGGCGGCATCGGAAGGGGGTGTCGCGGCAGCGCTGCCGTCGCTGGTGTCGGAAGGTTCGGCCCCGGTGGTAGCGAGGTTGTGCTCCCGGAAAACGGCTTGCAATTCGGAGGAGCTTTCAAGCGCGGTGTCGCCGTTCTGCGTTCCCCATTTGTAGGTGTAGTCGAAGCCGGGCGTCGGAACCAATGCGGCCCAATGATCGATCATGGTTTGCATCTGTTCGGGGGTGGGCATGACATGTCTTCCGCCATCGGAAGTCTCCCAGTTACCGCCGCCAAAGGCCTGATATACCGGAACGATGTTGTTAGCCGGGATGCCCGACTTCACCGCTGCAGCCACGGCTCGATCGATCATGTCGTAATCGACCGTGTCCGTTCCCGTGCGCACCGGATAGGGGTCTATTCCGAAATAGTCGATATGCGTGTTGGCCGGATTGTAGGTGTTCGTAAAATCCGGATTGGTCGGGGA
>NZ_JAMYOQ010000042.1:0-49859 GCF_040319905.1 Mesorhizobium sp. M0833
CTTGCTGCGGCCTCGAGCTCCGCCAGCGAGTTCACGCCGAGCGCCTGATGAAGCTTCAGTATCTTATCAGGACCAAGCCCGGGTATGGCAAACAGCTCCATCACGCCCGCTGGAACATCCTCGCGCAGCTTCTCAAGGCTCGGGTGCGTGCCGGTTTGGTAAAGCTTGGTCACGATGTCTGCGATCGCGTCACCGATCCCCGGGATCTTGGTGAGGGCGCCGGCGGCGATGATCCGATCAAGCGGCTGCGACAGCGCCGTCAGACTATCTGCCGCGCGCAAGTATGCCTTTATGCGATA
Source organism: Mesorhizobium sp. M0833 (assembly GCF_040319905.1). Lineage (NCBI taxonomy): Bacteria > Pseudomonadati > Pseudomonadota > Alphaproteobacteria > Hyphomicrobiales > Phyllobacteriaceae > Mesorhizobium > Mesorhizobium sp. M0833. Next base: position 300 of record NZ_JAMYOQ010000042.1, read on the forward strand.
GGGATTGTCGCCGCGCATAGACGCCCGTTGTGCGTATTCCTTCAAAAGACTGGCGACGGTCCTCGGATCGATTTTTGCCATGGCTTCAGCCAAACGAGGCCGATCTCCGCAGGTTCCAATCAGGCAAGGCATGAGCGCTGCGTTGCCTTTAAATCCCGGCTTTACTGCCTCTTCCCGCGTCGGACGCTACAGATTGGGCAAGGATTGGTCAGCGCGACCCCATCCAGCCAGAGCTTTGGAGGCTGCGCGTTTCTCTAATTCAGGAGCATCGCCCACGTGGAAATGAGAGGGCGCATCTATTGTCTTCATCTCCGCCCACGTGATCGGTGCCGCGACAGGAGCGCCCGGACGTGATCTTGCGCTGTAGGGCATGATCGCGGTCGCCCCGCGCTGATTGCGTAGATAGTCCACAAAGATGCGACCCTTGCGGCGCGCCTTTGACAACACGGCCGTGAAATGGGCCGGATCGCTCCGGGCGACCGCCTGCGCCAGGCGAGACGCGAAGTCCTTCACCTCTGGCCACTCCGCGTCAGGGGTGAGCGGCGCGATGACGTGCACTCCTTTGCCTCCTGTCAGCATCGGGAAAGTCGTAAGTCCCAACGATTTAAGGATAGCGCGGAACTGAAAGGCAGCGGCGCGGACGGCCTCAAAATCGAGGCCTTCATCGGGGTCGAGGTCGAACACGAGGCGGTCGGCCTTTTCGACATCCTCGATCCGAGCTCCCCATCCATGCAGCTCAATCGTTCCCATCTGGACGCAAGTCATCAGTCCGTCGGCATCGTCGACATAGAGATATGGTTCCTCGTGCCCGTCCTTCTCCGTGATGCCGACGTGGTGGACTTTGTCCCCAAAGCTGCCGGCGTCGTGTTTTTGGAAGAAGCACTTCTTCGCGCGGCCCTGTGGGCATCGAACCAGACTGATCGGCCGGCTGCCAACCCAAGGAAGCATGATCGCCGCGACCGCTGCGTAATGGTCGGCGAGCTGTCCCTTGGTGATGTTGGACTCCGGATAAATGACGCGGTCACGGCTACTTATCGCGATGGCGGTTGTCGCAGACGCGGCGAGATCGGCTGCATGACGTTCCGTCTCGAGCACGACCACCTCCGGCTTCTTGTCTTCGCGGAGACCAAGATAGCTCGGATGTCGTAACGTCCCTTCATTTGTCATTTCGGTGAAGGCAATCTCAGCGACCAGTTTCGGACGGAGCCAGTGTGCGCCGCGCACTTCCGCGCGTGGTGCGTCGACGGTCGCGGCCTTCTGCTCAAGCGGCGCCATGATCTTCAAGAGACGAAGAAGTTCAGCGGTGTCGAAGCCGGTGCCGACTTTCCCAGCGTAACGCAGCTTGCCGCCGTCATGAACGCCAAGGATCAAGGACCGAAACGCGCGGACCTTGTCGGACGGCGTCCAGCCGACAATCACAAATTCCTGCCGCCTGATGCATTTGATCTTCAGCCAGCTTGCGCCGCGGGCCGCCACATAACTCGAATCTGCGAGCTTTGAGATGACGCCCTCAAGGCCCGCTGCGCAGAAGCGATCGAGCAGCTCTTCTCCGCGGCCGAGGATATGGTCGGAGTAACGAAGGACCGGATTTTTCGCAGGCAAGATCGCCTCCAGCTTCGCCTTGCGCTCAAGAAGAGGAAGCCTTGTCAGATCTTCGCCGTCGAGCTGCAGCAGATCGAACGCATAAAAGTCGATAGTCGCCGGGGCACCCTTCAATGCATTCTGAAGCGCCTGGAAGTTAGATCTTCCTTCCGCATCGACAACCACGGCCTCGCCGTCGATCAAGGCGGAGCGCACCTTGAGCTCGCGAGCCTCGGAGAGGATCGAGGGAAAACGGCTAGACCAGTCCAGACCAGATCGTGTGTAGGCTCGCGCCTCGCCACCGCCGACGGCAACGAGAATACGATAGCCGTCGTATTTCATCTCATGGATCCAACGATCGCCAGCAGGGACCGTGTCCACGAGCGTTGCGAGCTGGACCGGCCGGAAAGCGGGCGGCGCTAAAGTGACCTCGTCACGAGCGGGCGACTTCGCTTGACTAGCGCTCGACCCATCGATTGCCTTATGCGACGTTGGCTTGACCACTCTGACCTAAACCATACTCAGAGACGAAATAGCGTTATCCCCGTCCAACGCGCCACTACTTTTTTAGTTTCGCTGCAGGCCGTATTGAGCTTTTCGCGATCCTTTGCCGACCCACTTGATTAGCGCCTCGGCCTGACGCCGTACTTCCTGCCTCCGGCCCTTCCATTCCCGATTTTCGCGCACAGCTCACAGGCAATAATCAAGAGCAGGAATGTGCCCTCAAATGCCGCCACAGCGTATCCTCTTTCTGCCATCGGCTTTAGAAGCCTGACATTCCGGTTCCGGCGTTCCGGTCCCCTGTGGGTACGGTTTCGATCTTCTCGTCGAACCCCATGTTTCGATTGATGATTATTCGACGTGCCCCATTGACGCCAAGTACCTTGGTTTCAGTCTTCACCAATACCGGAGGGACGAACCAATGGGTTGCCATGATACTCCTACTCAGGGGAGAGATACACGTTGGCCTCCTTGGCAGCCGGCTCAAAGGCTTCACGGGCCTCTTGGGGGAGGCGCCGCCCTCGAACGCATCGACGCAGGATTGGACCGCCTTGGTCCACTTCGGGCCCTTTGTGTCCCACGCCATGAGTTCCTCGGCGGCTCCCTCGACGTGGCTGATCCCATTGCGAATGCCCGGACGTTTCGTCTTCACGTAGACCGGGGGAGCGAACCAGAGGGGACCCATAGGGGGAACTTAGAGCGGCAAGAGCCCGCTGACCAACCCCGCTTTAGCCCAGCTAAGGGAACAATGTAGGCCCCCGCGGGTTTAGAGGTTGCAGTGGTCGATTCTTCGTGGATGTGCAGCCGCTGTGGGGGGTCCGTCGCCTCTCCCTCACCGGCGGCGGGCTCCTTTCGCGAAGGCGGTTTTGGTCATAGACACATAGACCTTATACCCTTCCAATTTAGCTGGTTGTCATTGGGGGGGAGTAACGTCCCCTCCTCTTTTGCAGCAGCCAGGAATGCCTTGCGGGCCTCCTCAGGTTCCATCTCGTCGAAAATCACGGCCATGCAAACGCGCACCGCGAGCTCCCACCAAGGGCCACGCTTGGTCCACTTCATCAGCTCCTCGCCGGCTGCCTCGGCGTTGTTGACATTGTGGATGATCCCGGGATGCTCGGTCTTGACGGGGACAGGAGGGTTGAACCAGTGGAGGGCCATGCGGTCACTCTTTGTCGACCTTATCAAGTTCCTCCAGCAAATACCTTTGCTCAGCCGGCAGTTCCCATTCTACAGGCAGATTTAGCAGGTTGGGAAGGTAATTGCGGATTACCTCTGACTAGTGAAAATGGAGCAGGACGGCGCGCTTCCGTTGCGATGCCACAGCGGCTGAAGTTGACCGTCGAAAGCCACACAGAGGCCATGGCAGTTGCTGCCTCGACGATTGCCTCGGTTAGTTCTTCGTCGGAGGCCACCAAATAAGGCGCAGTCTCCCGAGCTTCGCGTAGTGCCGCTTTGATCGAGACCATGTCGCGACGGTTCGCCCTGTTGAGGAGGCCGTTACTCGCGAAGATCAAACCCGACGAACAGGCCAAAGGCTGGGGCAACATTGACAATAAGCTCCACCAGCTCGCAGTCAGTTTCCGCCAGATGTGGCCCGTCTCGGCGCACCGCTGCGATAGTCTCTTTGACGGAGATGATTTGGCCGCGACGGGCTTGTAGGATCAGCTCGTCAACAAGGTGTTTGGCAGTCACTTTGTCGGGGCAGTTCGTCCAAACGTTCATACAAGGCCTCCCACCTCAGCGAGAACCCAAGGGAACATTCATGATCCTCTGTCGAGAAAAATCAAGAAGAATGTTTGATAACTTCTGAGTGGGAATCAGGGGGACAAGCCACGAAGCGAGCCTCTATACTCTTTGACCTGACGCTCAGCCAGCCGGCTAGGGACCTTCTTCCGTCGGGCCTTGTTTGGCCCGATCAATAGCCGCAAGTAATGACTGTAGGGTTGGCGGCAGTTCTGGGTCGACCTCCAGATTTACGAACGTTTGTACGTGATGACGATAGCCTTCGGAACGGATCAGTTTCCGAAACGCTTCGGAGACAGACTGATGGTCTGCTTTGTTGCTCGTTGTCATGTTCGGGAAGTCCGTCCCAATGAGCCGCAACTCGCCCGGAACGAATGGGTTCCATCAGGAGGTCGGAATATTGGTAGAAATTTCTGAGCGGGAGATCGGATAGCTGGCTCGCGCGAAGACCCCCCCGTGCCCCCTTCGTTTGCCGCAGCATTAATCCTCGCTTTTTGACTGAAGATTCGTGTCGATCTAGAGCACGTCCTGTGATCGATGAATCGATTGTGATGTGACGGCTGCGTTTTGTGCTGATGCAACATCCACCTCGATGGAGGTGGACGATGGGAAGAGCATTGAGCCGTGATCTTCGGTCGCGGGTCTTGAAGGCTTCGGACGAGGGCATGTCGCGCGGCAAGCGGCGGCGCGGTTCGGCGTGGGAGTGTCCAGCGCGATCCGCTGGATTGCGCGAGCGAAGATCGGCGAACTGGCGCCACGCCCGTACCGTCAGGGCTCGACCGGACATAGGGTTGCACATAGGTACTGTTGCTTTTCGTGTAACCGTTGCCATAGGTATCGGCGAAAGCCGTCGAGCCGGTCAGGACTGCAATCAAGATGCCCGCCGCCACAATTCTCTTTTTCATTTTTTCCACTTTTGGTCTGGTTGTTGGTTTGTAGTGCCGCCGCACCCGTCGGTCGAACACCGGCCAAGCAAGCCCCTGCCGCAGGGTAAGACAGCCGTTTATTTCGTCGCAGTCGTCTCGACCAGATGATCCTTGTTGGAGGTTGCGAACCGGCCGACATCGCGAAGGTAATTGCGCTGCGTCTCCTGGCAGAAGGGAAAACGGCATGATCAGACTCCTTGTTGAAGAAGCCCGTGATGCTCTGCAGCAGCCGAACCACGCTCAATGCGGGCGCGACAGCCGGTTCTTGATCTCTACCTCAATCGCGGGCGCTCTCCCGCGCAGCGGGTTCGTCCTGCGTGCCCACTCAAGACGCTATGACTGCCTTCCCCGCCGATTGGAATTTCGAATACAGTCAGCCTCACGCCAATCCCACCCTGAAATCCTCCAGAACCTGAGCCAGCCCTGGCGCGCCGAGAAGTGTCACAACACACTTCGCCTGAAGCTTCGGTATCGCGCGATCGTAAATGGCAACAGCAGCCGCCATCCTGCTTGGCGCCGGGCTGTCTGGCCTGGCGCTGTACAACAGCGCTCGCGCCAGACGCGCGCTTTTCCCGCACGGGTCGGGGCGCTTTGTCGGAGTGGCGGGGGTGCGCCTGCATCTCCTTGAGCAGGGCAGCGGGACGCCGTTGATCCTGCTGCACGGAAACAGCTCGTCGGCCGAAGATTTCAAGACCAGCGGCATGCTCGACAAAGCGGCCAGCAGATACCGGGTGCTCGCCTTTGACCGGCCCGGCTTCGGCAGGAGCACGCGGCCGCGAGGCAAATGGTGGACGGCGGCCGAGCAAGCCGATCTCATTCATGCCGCCGTCGCGCAGCTTGGGACCGAAAGATATTTCATTCTGGGCCATTCCTGGGGCGCGTCGGTGGCTCTCCAGCTCGCGCGCAGGCACCCAGCATCAGTTGCCGGAATCGTGCTTGCCTCAGGTCATTACTATCCGCCGCCGCGCCTGGGCCTCGCACTGGCGGCGCTGCCGGCCTTGCCTGTCGCCAGGGATGTTTTCTGCCACACCTTGCTGCCGCTGCTTGTGCGGCTCACCTCGCCGCTTGCCATAGGCAAGATATTTCGCCCCGGCATCATCTCTGCAGCGTTTGCTTCGTCGGCAAAGGACATCGCCAGCCGGCCCTCGCAACTACGGTCGATCGCAGCCGAATCGGGATTGATGCTGGCGGCCGCGCTGGCTGGCGGCCGCTTCACCCGCTACCATGATCTGTCGCTGCCTGTCGGCATTATTGCAGGGGCCGGCGACCGGTTGCTCGATGCGAAAACCGAGGCTCTTAGGCTACAATCCGAGATTCCTGGTTGCTTTGTCGATATCATTCCGCAGGCCGGCCACATGGTCCACCATACCGCACCTAGCTGTTCTCGCTATGGGTCGACAGGGTCGCTGCCGCGGCCAGCATGAAGTAGGCCGGCACTGGCGCATGATCCCGCTAATGGGAATCCGGTTTTCGGAAAGATCATGCGCAAAGCAATAGGTGGAACCCTGTCCCGACCCTATCGGGTGGCGAATCCGATGGTATAACTTACGGCCACAACGCATGTCAGCGAACCGCATCGTGTGCCATCCCCGCCGGTTCCGCTAACATCGAGGTCGAGGTCTGGCACCTTGCAGACTGGCCAGGGGAAAGGCCGCAATTCGTGGCTCGTTTCTGTCTGCCTTTAAGGCCGCAAGCGTCTAGTCATCTGCATTGAGGCCGCGGGCTGTCAAGCGCCCCGCATTACAAGGAGTTGACGCTCTGAGAAATGTAAACGTGTCGCACCATCCTTGTTGGTGCAGCATGCCGGGCTTACTGCCTTTCGAGCGCTTGATGTAACCAAATCACCGGCTCGGCGTTTCGTTCAGCGCCGTTGCAATGCCCACCCACCAACGCAACTTACGAGCACGAGCGAAGCCATAACCTCTGTCACGAGCATAGACTGGCAACTTCATGAGTCGCAATTTTCTGGTGATTGAACCTGAGGAAGGCATTGCCGTGCTCAAGGGGCTTGCCTCCTCGGCCCGGATCTCGATGCTGAAACTGCTGCACGAGAAGGGGCCGATGAATGTCAACGAAATCGCCGCCGTGCTGTCGCTGCCGCAGTCGACCGTCTCGACCAACATCCAGGTGCTGGAGGATGCGGGCCTGATCCGCACCGAGAACAAGAAAGCCAAGAAAGGCAATCAGAAAATCTGCTATCCGACCGCTGAAGAAGTGCTCGTCGTGTTCAAGGGTGAGTATCGTGCGGTCAAGAACGACCCGATCGAAGTGTCGATGCCGGTCGGGCTTTACACCGGCTTCGAGGTTACCGCGCCCTGCGGCCTTTGTTCGCCGGACGGCATCATCGGTCTGCTCGATGTTCCCAACACTTTCCTTGATCCGGATCGCATGAAAGCCGGTTTGCTGTGGTTCACGCGCGGTTATGTCGAATATCAGTTCCCCAATAACGCCAAGCTCGCAAATGCCGAGATCACCGAGCTCGAAGTGGCGATAGAACTGTCTTCGGAAGTGCCGGGCACCAGCGCCGATTGGCCCTCGGACATCACGCTGAGGATCAATGGCGTCGATGTCGGCACCTGGACGTCGCCGGGGGATTTCGGCGACAAGCGCGGCGTCTTCACGCCCTCCTGGTGGAAGCTCAAGGGCTCGCAATACGGCAAGCTGAAGAACTGGCGAATTGCCAATGACGCCACCTATGTCGACGGCCTCAGGATTTCCGAAACCGGCCTCGCCGCACTCGATCTGAAGAGCCATCATTCAATCCGCGTCCGTATCGGCGTCAAGGACGACGCCGAGCGCCCCGGCGGCATCAACATTTTCGGCAAGGGCTTTGGAAATTACGATCAGGACATCCTGCTCAGGATCAAAACCGCGTGAGTCGACTGGCGGTGTTGCTGCGCGCAATTACAGTCCCTTGCAAGATTTGCAGCTGGTCTAGCAACGTTGTCTATGAGGCGACCAGCTTGCCTGACGTGTACAGATACCCGTCGCAAGCTTCGCCCACTCGCTGCCTTTCGCCTGCTACCCTCAACACCGCTACAAAGCGATCTGTCCCACCAACCGCCAGAGCGTTTCATCCTCCGTTCCGGCAAATGCCGGAACTTAAACCTCTAGGCAACTCTCGAAAGTATGTGTCGATCCAGGTCGCACTTTGCCAACCCGAACCGCCAGCGATGGTTCGTCGCCTCACGCCTGCTCTGATAGAACAAGGTCAGTTGCCGGCCGTCGATCATCACGGTCGAATGGCCATTCTCGCCGGGCTCGCCAGGGTCGAGAACGGGGCCGACGGAAACGTAGGGACCCTTGACGTCATCGGCGATGGCGAAGAAGACGCGCTGCCGGCTGCCGCGCGGACCTTCGGGGAGGAAGCAGGTGGCGTTGAGAAGCACGCGACCGTCCGGCAGTTCGACGATCTGGGCGCCTTCGATCCCCCATTCGTAATCTGGGTGCTCGCGCGCATTGTGATGCGGCACGTCGAGATGATCGAGTATCTTGCCGAGACGTTTCCATGGCCCGAACCAGGAATCGGATTGGCTGCGCGCCAGATAGACATCAGGCTGAGGCACCCTGGTGAATTTGGGCATCCCTGAATAGACGATGTAGCGCTTGCCTCCGATGATTGCGGGGTGGGGATCGTAGATGCCGTCCTCATCGGTGTCGGGCAGCGACAATATCGCCGCATTGAGCACCACCCAATGAAAGCCGTCATTGGACACCGCGTGCTCGCAACGTCCGCCGGACTTCATGAATTCGGTCTGGATAAACATGTGGAAGACGCCGCACTCATGAATGACGCCGGGTGCCGCAACGCCCGATCCGGTAATCGGCAAGACGATTGGCTCGTGCTCTGTCCAGGGTCCATAGAGATCCGGCGCCGTGGCATGGAGTATTTTCCAGCTTTCGGTCGTGACCGTGCCGCTGGAGCCGAAGACGTGCCAGAGCGTGCCGTCGAAGACGGGACAGGGGTCCTTCAGGTCATCCACGGCCTGCGGGTGAAACAACGGAAAGACGTTGGTTTCAAAGTCGATCTTCATTCGCCAACCATTCCTCGATTCCTCGCGGGCTCCATTCAAATGAACCATCTGCGCGACTCAGATGAATCGATTCGCAGGCCTATTTATAGCTCCGCCGATGAACGGTTGTTGAACGATTGAAGGATTTCAACCGTTCTGTGGCAAAGGGCCACATTTGGGGAGCCCGACCTGAGGCGATGGGCTTCATCATGTGGGTCGAATGGGCGGCCGGCTCTCCCCTTCTCTGTTGAGCCATCGCAAGTGGAGCGGACGGCTGGTCTCGCCTGAACAGTTTGCAGCTGTGGAACAACTTACTGGGATGGAAGTTATATAGAAGGCTGTGAACTTCATGTCAAAGCTGCCTCGGTTGACTTTTGTTAGTCGAGGCATTTTCTAACTATGTCGAAGGATAATCTACATGGAAATGGCGGCGGGCCGGTCCAAAACACGAAAAATCCCTGTACAACCGTCCATTTTAATTTGCTTTTCACACCTCCGATGGAACTTCGTATATCAGAGACCACAACACATTCTGACCCTGGCGTCAAAACAGCAACAGCTACTTTACTTCGAAGAGCCGATCTTCGATGAGAGGCGCCACCCTTCGATGCGGGTGCACAATATTACCCCGACGATTAGAATAGTGACGCCGCTGATCCCAGTTGGTACGTCCGCGACCAGGGCGGACGCGATCCAGCGCAGGTTCGTCGATCAGATCCTCGCCTCCACGCCGCATGACCGATTGACGACCTGGTATTACACGCCCATGGCGCTACGCTTCAGCGATCATCTCGCCTGTGACGTCTGCGTCTACGACTGCATGGATGAACTCTCCGCGTTCAAAGACGCTCCCGCAGAGTTGACGCAGTTGGAAAAGGCGCTGTTGCAACGTGCCGATGTCGTCTTCACAGGCGGGCAGAGCCTCTATGAGGCCAAGCGCAGCTTGCACCGGGCGATCTTTCCCTTTCCGAGCAGCATCGACGCTACTCATTTCCATCAGGCTAGGGCGCCAGGTGAGGACCCGTTCGATCAGGCCGACATACCGCACCCGAGGGTGGGGTACTTCGGGGTCATCGACGAACGGCTCGACCTTGAACTTATCGCGCAGGCGGCTGCGGCAATGCCAGACGTGCATTTTGTCATGCTCGGCCCTGTCGTCAAGATCGATCGGGCGAGCCTTCCCACGGCAGGCAATCTGCATTGGCTGGGCGGCAAGTCCTATGCAGACCTGCCGAACTATCTCAGGCATTGGAGTGCCGGCTGGATGCCGTTCGCGCTCAACGAAGCGACCCGCTACATCAGCCCGACCAAGACTCCCGAGTTTCTTGCGGCAGGACTGCCGGTGTTGTCCACGGCGATCGTCGACGTTGTGCGTACCTACGGCGTCGAAGGCCTTGTCGCGATTGTCGAGGCGGAGGATATCGAGGCCAAGCTTCGGTCGATCCTGGCCCACCCCCGCGATTTCCTGGTCAAGAAGGCCGACGCCTACCTCGCCGACATGTCCTGGGAGAAGACCTGGAGCGCGATGGCTGCCCACATCGAGCGCGCCCTTGCGATGAAGAGCGTCGTCCCATTCCTGAGGAGGGCGTGAGCGTGTTCGACTGGTTGATCGTAGGGGCCGGTTTCGCCGGCAGTGTGCTGGCCGAGCGTATCGCATCGCAACGGCAGGAAAGCGTCCTGATCATAGACCGACGAAATCACGTCGGCGGCAATGCCTATGACTGCTACGACGAGGCCGGAATCCTAATTCACCGTTACGGGCCTCACATCTTTCACACCAACGCCCAATCGATCGTCGACTATCTGTCGCAATTCACCGAATGGCGGCCTTACGAACATCGCGTGCTGTCGCTTGTCGATGGAAAGCTGCTGCCGATACCGATCAATCTCGACACCATAAACCGCCTCTACGGCCTTGAGTTAACGTCCGAGCAGCTGCAGGACTTCTTCGCTTCCCGGCGCGAAACGGTCAAAGAAGTCCGCACCGCTGAGGACGTCGTGGTCAGCACTGTCGGCAGAGAGCTCTACGAGAAATTCTTTCGCGGCTACACGAGGAAGCAGTGGGGTGTCGACCCTTCCCAGCTGAGCAAGTCGGTGACGGCGCGAGTCCCAACCCGGACCGATCGCGACGATCGCTATTTTGGCGACAGCTTCCAGAGAATGCCGGCAGGCGGGTATACGCGCATGTTCCAGCGCATGCTGGATAGTCCCAAGATCAAGATCATGCTGCAGACCGACTACCGCGAAATTCGCGACAAGATCCCCTTCCAGCGGATGATCTATACCGGTCCGATCGACGAGTATTTCGACTGGAAGCTTGGTCGCTTGCCCTACCGTTCGCTGCGCTTTGAGCACACGACGCTTGATTGCGAGCAGTTTCAACCGGTCGCCGTCGTCAACTATCCGCAGACGGAAAAATACACACGGATCACCGAGTACAAGCATCTGACCGGACAGAAGAGTCCGAAGACCAGCCTCACCTACGAATACCCTACGGACATCGGAGATCCTTATTACCCGGTGCCGCGGGCCGAAAACGAGGCGTTATACAAGCGCTATGAAGCCTTGGCCGCGGCCTGCCCGGAGGTCTGGTTCGTCGGACGTCTTGCAACATATCGCTATTACAATATGGATCAGGTCGTCGGCCAGGCATTGGCTACGTTCGGGCGCATTCAGACACGCCTGCCGGCAAGCGGGATGCTCGTCACGTCGACGCAGCGCGAGGCGGCCGAGTGAATGATGCGCCGGCCTGACCGGCGTTCGGGCGACCCACGGCCAAAGAGGCCAACGATGTTTCTCGGCGAACAGCTCTAGACTAGAATATGCTGTGCTGTTGATGCAGCTGAAAAGCGCGCACTGTTGGTATCAGCGAGGCTATAGCGCGCTTGCTTGTTGTTTCTCAAACGCCAAGAACGATTGGCGCTGGCGCTCCAACTCGTCCGCAAGTGGCTTGCGAACAGTGCGCGAGCCGTCCGCATGAATGGTGGAGAACAAGCCGACTTCGGCGTGGCGCGAATTGTCCCAACCTGGGTAGGCCGTCACCGGGTACAGGCATATACCCTTAACAGGTGCACCGAGGCTCGTCGCATCGCGTACTTCGTCGCAAACGTAGTGAAGCCAGGCTGGCCGGCCTGAACCTTCGGCGCCGGTCTCGGCGATGAACATCGGCTTCTTGTATCGCTCGGCGACCTCGACCAGCATTTCCGAAAGTGCACGGTATTCGTGGTGCCCCATCGGTATCGTTGGGCCATTCAAGTACCATTGGTTGTGCGGATAGAAGTTGAGGCCAATGACGTCCACAACGTCCTCGCTACCGCCCAACTCCGGTTCCATGCGCCCGATCAGCATGTCGTAAGCCTCGAATTGCCCCTGACGAGCATTTTCGGCGCGCCGCCGCTCGGGGTGAGTACGGTCACGAGGAGCAATATGGATCAGCGGTTCAGCCCAGATGAACCTGCAGCCGGGTTCGGCCTCCCGCATGGCCCTCACGCCGGCGACCGCTGCCCTGACAAGGTGTCGTTTGAACCATCCACGCTTGTTCGGCCCGACGCGGGGGAAGTAGCCGACCTCTACCGCCCATGCAAAAAACGAAATCTCGTTGATCGGGCACACCAGGGGAGCCACCCCGGTAGCGGAGCGATGAACCCGAACAGCTTCCGCGGCGAAACGGACGTAGGCCTTGATAAACCCCGGGCCACCTTGGTCGATATGGTCTGGCGAGCCATAGTGGAAGATATCCCAGATGACCTGCACCCCGGCCGCCTGGGCTGCTTCGATCGCCGACGTCCAACTCGACCAGTCGAAGACTCCGGGCGCGGTTTCGATCAGGTGCCAGCGCAAGCCGTCACGGATCGTGCGAAGCCCAAGCTCGGCACAACGGCGATAGTCGCCATGTGCATGGATGTCGTGCGAGGTCGCGCGTATCAGATCAAGACGGGCCCCGTCGGCGCGCCTGTGGGAGGAACACTCGAAACCAGCCATGAAAAAGCTGTCGAACCCGGAAGAGCCTGCCGTGGGCCGACGAGCGGTATCCTCGTTCATACCAACATCCTGTCGCCCAAGGCGTGGGCAAGTAATCGCATTCGCAGTCCCCCATTGTCAGTTCCGGTCGCCTAGTCGGAACCGGTCGGCCACCGCCACGTCGACGGCGCGGCGGCTGCTGCGTATGTGTGCCTCTGGATCCAACCAAGGTCCAATCCGTCTGTCCGGGCCGCGGTGGCCTCGATTCGATCCGAAGTTATGCCGCCTGTTGCATCGCCCGTTCGTTGACCCCTGTTTCGCCCAGTCGGGTGAGCGCCTCATCGGTTGCTTTTTCTTCCTTGAGCGTCTGTTCGAGTAGCGGGACGGCGTCTTTCAGACCAAGTAAGCCGGCCCATGTGACAAGAGTCCCGTAGCGCGCTATTTCATAGTGTTCCACGGACTGGGCTGCAGCCACGAGACCCGCGTCCAATGCCGGAGCCTCCTCGAATTCCTCCAAAATCTCCTGTCCTTCTTCGATGATGCCGTCGATCGCCGGGCACGTTTTCCCTTGGGCTCTCTTGCCAAAGGCGTCGAAAACTTGCTGCAGGCGCTCAATCTGACCCTCTGTCTCGTCACGATGTTTTTCGAACGCCGCCTTCAGCTCTTCTGACTCCGCCCCCTTTGCCATTTTCCGGAGCGCGGTCAGAATCTTGCGTTCAGCGTAGTAAATGTCTTTCAACCCATCATGGAAAAGGTCTTCCAAACCTTTGGAGCCACCTTGAGAGCCTTTCTTCGTCGCCATTGTCATCTCCTGTTTCATTGTATCGACGCATGCATGGTCTAACTGGCCCAGTCTCTTGTTGTTCCTTCGCCACGGCTCTGCGGCAGCCAACAGGTTGAGCGACGGTCGGTTGACCGCTGACTTCAACCCGCCGCGTCACAGCGACCGCCCGAGCATCTCGGCTGCGCTCCATTGCGGAACTTCCGGTATGAGGATCGTCTGCCTGCAGGGTTGCTGTCTGGTGTCGAAGCTGACAAGCTTAGGAACTTTGGTCGAAATCTCTAAAAGGCAAGCTGTTCAATCTCCTGATGCGGGCCAGAAGAATTGCCAAGTCATACGGCTTGGCGATTCGAGGGCCATCCTGGCAGAGGTCACCGGCTGCTTTGGCGGTTCGTTCCACGGCCGATGACAGCACCACCTTGATGTCTTCTCTATTCTGCCGAACCCACGCGGCAAGCTGAAACCCATTCGTCCCGCCTGGCAGATCAACGTCCGATAAAATGGTATCTACGTAGAAGCCGGAATGCCCCACCGCCTCTTGAGCAGCAAGGGCATCTTTTGCCTCGATAACTCGGTAGCCACAATGTCGAAGGTAGTCCGCCGTGGCCGAACGAGTGGTCACGTCAGCACTAACAACCAAAATCGTGTCGGGCTTTGACGCATGACGATTTTCCATTCAGCTGGAACGGTCAACCATCTTTCCTGTTCCCGACCACTTCCTACAAATTGCGTGCCCCGTACAGACTTCGTCCGGGTGCGTGGGAGGTGCCATCCTGCCTCTTGGAGAGATGAAGAACGGGCTGAGAGACAATCCCAAAAAATACCCGCATCGAAGGGACGGCGTCAGGAAGAGAGTGGCCGGTCGCGCAAGTTCGGGTAAGTGGAGTGAAAGTCGGTAGATGCGCAGATCTGCGCGACAGCTGAGCGAACGATCATTCAGCGCGCGACGCTGTGACATATGACACGCAAGCAACCAGCATGCCCTGGCATTCGGTGGGCTGCCAGGCGCGTTTGTCTTAGTCCCTTAACGAATGTGAATGCATACGCCACAAACCTCAGCATAGTGGCCTGGAAGAGCAGATGTGGAGGCCCGAGGTGCGACAGCTTGAAGATCTAGTGGAACACTATGTCGGCATACGCAGCCGGCGTGATAGAGTCATGTCGATAGGGCTCGCCTTGAGAGCGCTAAGGCAGGTCGTTGGGATGGCTTCAATCTCGGACCGGGAGCTTGCGAACATGGTCGCCGACCGTGCGGTCAGGCATGGTCTCGCCGTGGACTTTGATCATATCCAGCAAGACTGATCTGGCCTTCTTGGACCGCTACTAGGGCCATTGCGGGTCGTGCTTTGACCCGCAATCGGTCTCGCCACTAGTTATCCTGGTGCGTGCGCGGAACGAATGGAACCGATCAGGCTTCGTAGAACCTCCAGCTGTCCAGTGCCTGTTTTAGTTGGCGGCCTGAAGATCAAGCGGCCTCGCCGAAATTCGAACCCATTCACCCCTTTAAGGTTCTCCCAGACCGACGCGGAGGGTTTTGTGCGAAAGGTGATCGCAATCGCTTCGGGTCCTACGTCGACTTGGCTCAAGCCCAACTGCGCTGCATCCATTCGCAGTCGGGTTACCTCCAGCAGCGTCGCCACTTCGCTCGGAATGCCTCCGAAGCGATCCTCCAATTCGTCGGCAAATGCATTCAGATCCGAATGTGTGCTCATACGGAACAACCGCGAATACAGGCTGAGGCGTATCGCTGGCTCCGGCACATAGCTTCCTGGGAATGACCCTCCGGCTTGCAAATTGATGTCCGGAAGTTGTGTGTCAGACGAGGGGCCGCCACGAGCAACCGACGAGGCACGCTCGAGCAATTTTTGGTAGAGTCCTACGCCGATCCGCTTTATGTGGCCGGCCTGTTCCTCGCCGAAAAGATCGCCTGCGCCGCGCAGGTCGAGGTCCCTTTGGCTGATGGTCAGGCCAGAGCCAAGCCGGTCGAGCGCCACAAGAGCCGAAAGTCGGCTCCTCGTGGCTTCAGCTAATTCCTTACCGGGCTCGGTCAACAGAAACGCAAAGCCCTGCAGTCTGCCTCTGCCTACGCGCCCTCGAAGCTGGTGGAGCTGTGCAAGTCCGAAACGGTCCGCCCGCCAAACCAGAATGGTGTTCGCCTGCGGTATATCAAGTCCGCTTTCGATGATGTCGGTGGCCAGCAAAATGTCACCTTCGCCAGCGGCGAAGCGAACCACGATCTCGTCCAACTCACGCGCTTTCATTTCGCCATGCGCGATCTTCACCAAGAGCTGCGGAACCAGCCTGCCCAGTTGTCTGAAGACAGTCCCGATGTCGTCTATCCGGGGAACTACAAAGAAGCTTTGTCCCCCGCGACGGTATTCACGTAACAGAGCAGCCTTGGCCGAACCGGCATCGAAAGGAGCCAAGATGGTGCGAACCGGACGCCGCTTGGCAGGCGGTGTATTCAGAACGCTGACTTCCTGCACGCCCGCCATCGCCAATTGAAGGGTGCGGGGTATCGGAGTAGCGCTCATCGTCAAGGTGTGGAGGCATGGCGCCAGGCCTCGCAGTGATTGCTTCAGCTTGGCCCCGAACCGATGCTCTTCGTCAATTACGAGTAGCCCCAGATTGCTAAGGGCCACCCCCTTGGCCGCAACAGCGTGGGTCCCGACGACGATTGCAATGTTACCGCTTCTCAGACCGTCCTTAACTTTCCTTGTCTCTGTCGATCCGACCACCCTGGACAGGTGAGCAACCTCGATGTTGAATCCTGCGAATCGACGGCAGAACGTCTCGTAGTGCTGGCGCGCGAGCACCGTGGTGGGCGCAACGACAGCAACCTGCTTGCCGCAGAATGCTGCGGCAGCACACGCCCGAAGCGCCACCTCCGTCTTTCCAAAGCCGACGTCGCCGCAGACCAGCCGGTTCATCGTCTTGCCCGACGACAGGTCGTTCATTACGGCTCGGATTGCGGCGGTCTGGTCGAGGGTTTCGGCGTATGGAAATCGCGCCGCGAAGCGCGCAAGGTCGGCACGCGACGGCTTGATCATTTCGGCGGACTGGCGGGACCTGGCCTTCGCCATGGTAACCAGCCGCCTGGCCACCTTCTCGATCTCGCGGGCCACAGACTGGCGCCGCTTGTTCCAACCTTCGCTGTCTAGTCGGTCCAAGGCCACTGCATCTGGCTCGGATCCGTAGCGCCATATTCGGCCGAACTCCTCCACTGGAACCAGCAAGGAAGCGCCACCATGATATTCAACCTTCACGACATCCTGTTGCAGGCCAGCCACTTCAATTTGTTCGATGGCGGCAAGGACGCCCAGGCCGTGGTCTTCATGGACAACTAGATCGCCGACCCGCAGGTCGGGTTCGACTATGCCGCTGCCGGACCCTGCGTTTGCAGTCCATGAGGGACCGAATATGTCCGCTGCCGCAACAACTGCAATTCGGGACAGCGGATCGACAAAGCCCTCCGTAAGATAGAACTCCGCCTTGAGAAGAGAGCCCCTTTTGACCGAGAGGATTTGCGGCCAGTCGGCGACTGGCTCCATCTTGTGACCGAGCTGATGCTCGATCAGCCGGTCTGCTCGGCGCAGTTCCGAAGCATCGCCTGTCACCACCACACTAAACCCCGAACTTGCGCGTGCCTCGGCGAACGCGGCGAATTCGCGCCCAGCTCGCGGCAGGTGGTAGAATTTGGGAATTCGACCGACCGGCAGAGTAAGTCTCAAGCACTGGCGATTCCGCAGCGCGCTATCCCACTCTTCGCGCGACAAATAAAATCGTTTCGCGGCCAACCCCGCCGTCGCTGATACTTGGTGTCTGCCGCGCCACGCATCCTCAATGAGGTCCAACACGCGAGCAAGCCCGATCTCTTCCAGTCCAGCCAGGAAGCAGATGGAGGCTGTCGACGCGACATCGAAAAGCGCTGGCAAGTCGGAATGGAGCGAGACCAGGCGTTCCTCCATGGGGACTGTGCGCATCGCTGCGCGGTCGAACTCGTTGCCGGCTTCCACGATGAGCTCCGATGCCGGGCCAACCACGACATTGTGCAGAGATCGCTCGCTTCGTTGAGTGACTGGGTCATACGTCTTGAGTTCAGAGATAGCGCCCCCAGGACCCAGCACAACACGTACTGGGTCGTCACGGTCGGCAGGGAAAATATCGACAAGATCGCCGCGGACGGCTATCTCGCCAGGTTCATCGACTTGATCGTCGACAACATAGCCTGTTCTCTCAGCCAACACCCGAAGTGCCCCCAGGTCCATCTTCTGTCCGATCTGCAGGGTGGCGAAACCCTGGTCGATTAGCGAGGGGGGAGGTACCCGCTGCAGGGCAGATTCGACCAAAGTAACTGTGATGCGGGGACCTTTTGGAAGGGCCGCAATAGCTTGCAGGACGCTAACCCGCCGCCCCATGGTGGCGCGAGTGGGCCACACCCTGTCGAAGGGCAGGCAATCCCAGGGCGGCATATACAGTATCTCAGCTCCTGGGAGAAAGTGGCGCAATGCCTGCGTGATGTCAGCTGCATCGCGTTCGCAACTCGCGACATTGGAAAATGTCGCGGTTTCGACCGGTCTCCAAAACACTGATCAACGCCGCAGCGACTGCGGCAGCTGGCGGTGTGTCGCCCTCTCCTCCGGTTGCGAGTTCGCGCTGTTTCGCAGAAGCGCGCTCAAATTGCTCGAGCTGTTCAGCTTCTCCAGCATTTGAGGTCTTTCTATCCACATCTCACCTTCCCATCCCAGGACAGAACGGCCGCAAGGCGCGCCCGCGTTCTCGTGGGAGGACCATGGGGCAACACTAGTTCGAATGAGTATCCGTCACCGCAACCCTCATAGCCGGCCCTCTATAGTCAGGCGTTGCCGGCCATTGTTGAAGCCGATCGCGCATCGCGCAGGTAATCGCGTTTTTCTGTCAGCTCCTGTGCTGATTTTTCGCCTAGAAGCTCTAGCACGCCTGCCCGTGCGCGAGTGAGCCGGCTTTTGACCGTTCCAACGGCGCAACCGCATATCACGGCAGTCTCTTCGTAGCTGACACCAAGCACCCCCACTAGCATCAGCACTTCGCTCTGAGATTTTGGCAAGCTTTGAATTGCCCGGTGGACCTCCTTGCTTTGCAGCGACCACTCCTGTGCAGGCTGCGAAACGGGTGCAAGCGAGGCGCAGTCAACGATACCTGGTGCTTCCCTCGTGGCAGCCCTGAAGCGCGTATAATAGGTGTTCCGCATGATCGTGAAGAGCCATGACTTCATTCGCGTTCCGGGCTCGAACTTGTCGATGTTGGCCAGCCCTTTGGTCAACGTTTCCTGCACCAGATCGTCGGCATCTTCCCGGGCCTGGCAAAAAGCGCGGGCGAAAGCGCGCAATGCGGGAATGAACTCGACGATGGAAAGTTCACCAGCGCCCTGCTGAGCCAAGGTATCGCCCCTGTGTGACAAAATCGGCCTCCCTCAGAGCCTTGCTTGGGCTCTGTTGAACAACTCGAGAAACAGGCTTCGCGGAGAGATTGCGACTGGGCCTGATCCAGCGGGCACCTACAGGCACCTCCCGCCACCTTGCCCTGGGCATGGGCTCAAGCATTCACATTCGTTAACCCCGAGGGTTTTGCAGGCTGGCCACATTGTAGCAGTCAGACCATTGCCGCCGATATGATGGCGCCTGTAGTTGGACCGACAACGACGCCCCGAGCGAACCAGTCGGCCGCCTCAATTGCCATGCTGGGAGCAGCAAAATGACTGTTCCAAAACTCATCCCGAAGCGCTGAGTTCAAGCTTCTCGATTTTGAGAATCAAGCTGAGCCTCAGGATCTTTCGCCCGCTCTCGTCACGAATATCCACCAACAGCTGTTGCTGCTCCGAACCTCCCAGTGCTTCCCGCGCCAAGT
Source organism: Mesorhizobium sp. M0833 (assembly GCF_040319905.1). Classification (NCBI taxonomy): domain Bacteria; kingdom Pseudomonadati; phylum Pseudomonadota; class Alphaproteobacteria; order Hyphomicrobiales; family Phyllobacteriaceae; genus Mesorhizobium; species Mesorhizobium sp. M0833. Next base: position 19,691 of record NZ_JAMYOQ010000042.1, read on the forward strand.
CTATCAGACCGTCGACAGCTGCTTGGCGGGCTGCCGCGATCCCTTCGCATTCCACGCCCATGTCGTCTTCAACAAGATGCTCAGCATCGCCGCTGTCAAAAAAATATCGTCGCATGCGATCGGCATCCTCATCAAAAGCTAAGCAATGTCCCTTTGGTGCAGGTACGTCGGATCGAAGTCTCCTGCTCGGACCAGGCGGGGCCAGTCGAGAGCACGCAGCCTTGTGCCTGAGGTGGCAATCAGGCCGTCGCCGCGCAGTTCCTGAAGGGTGCGGTTCACGTGAACAGTCGACAAGCCGAGAGCATCGCCAAGAGCGGCCTGCGTGAGGGGGAGGTCCGCTACGTAGTCCTCGATGCGTCCGACAGACCGCAAACGCACGATAAGCTCGCATAGGATGTGGGCTGTGCGGGCGTAGGCCTCGCGTCGCCCCACATTGGTGACCCATTCCCGGTAGATGGAGGCGTCGATCAGGGTCGATCGCCAGAACGCCGTCGCGATACGCGGATGCTGTTCGCAAATTGGGCGAAGAACGCTATGCCGGATGAAGCCTAGTCTGCTTGGCGTCAGGCTCGAGAAGCTGCAATCCATGACAGAAAGATGCAGGCCATGCAGATCGGGAATATCTCCTGCGACAAAGAAGCTGGTGATCTGCCGTCTTCCCTGACCAGTAAACTTGGACGAACACACCAGGCCGTCCAGAACCACAAACGAATTTGTGGGGCTATCGCCTTCCGATACGATATCCTGATTGGCTGCGACATCCTTTTCCTGAGTCGACATGCCCCGCAGGACCGCGGCGTCATCGTCGCTGATGTCAGCGATTCTTCGAATTTTGCGGATGAGCACGTCTGACGACAAAACTGAAGACAAGATTTGTGGACCTACTTTGGTTGTTATCGCAAGTTTGCACTTATACGTTCAAGTGCTCTCCGGCGACTGCGAGTGCTCGAGACAACAATTGCCGATGGACATCCTCTATTCCGATCCAACCCCCGAAGCTGGGACCGGCACGTCTGCTGGAAGCCGATCGGTTGCAAAGAGACCGGTCCATCCAAATCACCTGCTGCCGAATCCAAAATACATGGCCTACGAACGCCTCCGGTCTACCATCGTTGCTGTACGAATTTAACTATCGGCCTCCTTCCGAGCAAAGGGGAACCTTTGCAGTGGGGGCCCAGCACCAATCAGCTCACCGACATGAACGGCGTCGTGAGCAGCTTGTAGAGGAGGCTCTTCCAGCGCCTTTCGGCCTTCTGGAACCATCAAAACTGACAATCGTTACGCTGTTCAGCAACCTACATGAGGGGCAACGTGAACGAAGATGACGCCTCACCATTAGCGACCGGGGTAGAAGGCCTCGACTATGTTTTGCGCGGGGGTTATGCCAAATTTCGGTCACACCTCGTTGAGGGAAGGCCTGGCTCAGGCAAGACCACGCTCGGACTTCAGTTCCTTATCAAGGGGGCCTCGCAAGGCGAGAAATGCCTCTACATTACGCTATCCGAAAGCAAGTGCGAGCTTATATCCGTGGCAAGCAGGCACGGCTGGACTCTGGACGGGATTGAAATTCTGGAACTCGTTCCTCCAGAACTCAGCCTTGATCCCTCCCAGTTGCAGACGCTTGTGCATTCTTCTGACCTGGAACTCGGGGAGACCGTGCAGGCGGCCTTGGCTGAGATCGACCGTATTAAGCCACAGCGCGTCGTGTTCGATTCTCTGTCCGAAATCCGGCTGCTCTCGCAGGGCTCGCTACGCTACCGCAGGCAGGTCCTGGCGCTGAAAAGCTTCTTTCTGCTCAACCATGCGACGGTGTTGTTACTCGACGACCTCACGGCCGAGCAGGATGACCTCAACCTGCATTCGATCAGCCATGGGGTCATCCGTATGGAGCAACTGACCCCGATCTATGGTGGCGAGCGGCGGCGCCTGCGGGTGATAAAGATGCGTGGGGTGCAAATACGTGGCGGTTACCACGACTTTGTCATCCGGCCGGGCGGGGTCACGGTCTTTCCGCGACTGGTCGCCGCCGAGCACCCTGAAGCCGAACACGGCTCGCCGGCCTTAAGCGGAAATGCCGTGGACACTCTGCTCGGCGGTGGCCTCGATCGGGGCACAAGCACGCTGTTGATCGGCCCTTCGGGTGTGGGGAAGTCCACCATAGCCTGCTCCTACTGTCATGCAGCGCTTCAGCGCGGTGAGCGCGTCCTGGTTCTGCTGTTCGATGAAACTGATCGCATTTTCCTGGGACGTGCAGCCGGCGTCGGTATGGATCTCAAGGCCTTCCTGCAAGACGGAATGCTCCTGCTCGAACAGATCGACCCGGCCGATCTTTCACCCGGCGAATTGTCATCAAAGATCCAGATCGCAGTCGAGCGGCTTGATGCCCGGATCGTAGTGATCGACAGCCTCACAGGGTATCTCAATTCGATGTCCGAAGAGCAGCACCTTGTGCTGCAGATGCATGAAATTCTCACCTACCTCAACCAGAAGGGCGTCGTGACGATCCTGCTGCTCGCCAATCACGGGCTGATCGGCCAGACGGCGGCGCCAATCGACATGACCTATCTGTCTGATGCAGTGATGTTGCTGAGGTTTTTCGAAAGTGGCGGTCGCATCCGACGAGCGATTTCGGTGGTGAAGAGGCGAGTTGGCCCTCATGAGGACACTATTCGTGAATTCATGGTCAGCAGCCAGGGCATAGCTGTCGGCGAGCCGCTCGACCAATTCAGGGGAATACTTACAGGCGTGCCCTTTTTTGAGGGCAAACAAAGCGATCTGCTCGCTGACAAAAAGCCATGACGCCGAAAGAACCTGTCATACTCGTGCTCGCCCCGGTTGGTCGAGACGCTCAGCTAGCCGCCTCGATTCTGGCAAAACACGGGATCGGCACACGCATCTGTGCAAATCTGGATGAGGTTTTGCGGCTTCTCGACAGCGCACACTGCCTCGTCGTCGCCGAAGAAGCGCTCATCAATTCCGACCGGAGCCAATTCGCCGCCTGGCTGCAGAACCAACCTGCGTGGTCTGATTTTCCAGTAGTTCTTCTGGCAATGCGGGGAACGGAATTCGACAAGCGTCTTGCGTTTCTGGATCGGTATCTCATCGTTCTCGAAAGGCCTTTCCTGGCCTCAAGCCTGGCCAATTCGGTGCGGTGGGCGTTGCGTGCCCGTGCACGCCAGCTCGAGGTCAAGTCCCACCTTGAACAGAAACAGGAGGTCGCAGATCGTCAAAAGCTCTTGATCCGCGAGCTTCATCACCGGGTCAAAAACACCCTGGCCAACGTGAGAGCGATGATGGGAGCGACGGCCCGGTCCAGCGATAGCGTCGACAGCTTCGTGCGTGATTTCTCCGCAAGAATCGTGTCGCTTGCCGACACGCACTCAATGCTTACAGATGACTATTGGCAGACGGCCTCTTTACAGAAGTTGCTTGAGGCGGAACTGAGGCACTACGAGATCCATGGCGAGCCGCGAATATCACTGCATGGTCCGAATGTGGCCCTCGTCGCGGACATTGCGATACCTGTCGGCATGGCGTTTCATGAACTTGCCTCCAACTCGGCAAAATTCGGCGCCCTCTCGCGCCCGCAAGGCCGCCTTGAAGTGCAATGGTGGATACCAGATTCCGCAGGTGAGCAGATCCTGCATCTTCATTGGCAGGAGCGGGACGGCCCCATTGTGCAGCCGCCGACTCGACGAGGCTTTGGAACGACATTGCTCGAAAGGGTGGTTACAGTGCAGTGCAATGCAAAGATCGAACTGCATTACGATCCAGACGGCCTGCGTTTCACTATGGCGTTGCCTTTACGCGATACGAGACTCGTGCCAGCGTACTCCTGAGTGACCTGCCGGACGCGACGAACTAGCCTGTGGCCGCAGCCGAAGCCACTAATTAAAGCGCTGGCTCCGCGACTTTCTTCAGCGATTCGACGGTACGCCACGATGCAGGTTGCGAGTTGGGCTCGCTATCCGGGCTCCTCAGGCCGCCCGGCGCCTGGCGGCACCATGTGACCCACGCTGTCGGAGACACGTGGGCTGGTCGGGGCGCCGTGACGTTGGGACAAACCCCGCTGCTAAGCCGACCTTTTGAGCTCCGCGACCTGAACGCCCAGCCGGAACGCCTGACCGTCTGCAAACGAGCGCGCGTAGCTCTCAGCTGTGAAAGGAACCGTGGTAGTCGTACCATTGACCGTCACGCGAACCGACCACTCTTTCGCCCTCACGATTTCAACGGCATGTTGCTCATGCGCAGCCATGCATTCCTCCCAGAATGGTACATTTGAGGAAGGGGAGGATAGCGTCGCAAATGTCGTTTGCATGCAAACAATCCGACACCCCAAGGTCGAAATGTCAAAACAGCGCACAGCTGCGGCACCCGCAGCGCTTGGGGAACCGGGCCATCCCGATCACGTTGTGTCGGGCAACCTGGGCTACTCATGCAACAACTTCTCCAAGAATTCGGCCATCCGACATACGTCCCGTTTCCAGTCATTGCGGCGAGGCTTCTACTGGCGTCGATCTTCGGTGCTGCGATCGGTTTCGAACGCGAATGGCGAATCGGCCTGCAGGGCTTCGGACGCATATTGTGCTCTGCGTGGCAGCGGCTACGTTCGGCATTCTGACGATGGAAATCGTTCACGCGTCGATATTTCTGCAGGATTCCGTAAAGGTCGATCCGATTGGCGTCGTCGAAGCGGTCACCACTGGCGTCGCTTTCCTTGCTGCCGGATCGATCTTGTTTTCGAGAGGCGAGATCCACGGGCTGACGACCGGTGCGGGCCTGTGGCTGTCTGGCGCAATTGGCGTGGCGTGCGGGCTTGGTCTGTGGCAGGTGGCCGCGCTCGGCACGCTTTTGGTGCTTGTCGCTGCAGGCCTTCTTTATAATTTGCAGCCAAGTCTGGCATTGGCGAAAATACCGTACCAGGGAAGCCAATGTCGGGAGAAGAAGTGTCCAAGCGGCGCAAAAGCTGAGGACAGAGGCGAATACATAGGTTAGCCGCGCCGCCCAAGCTCAGACATCAAGTGCAGTGCCGTGCCAGATGCATTGACCGATTGCGGGGCGCCTTGTGGCTGGATACTGGGCAGCACGCCACGTACTTCGTTCGCATGGCTCGTTCCCATTTGCTTGAGCGCACGAGTTCGCTCGAAGGCGAGCACCCTAAGGCTCGCTAGTCACGCCTAGCGGCCCTCCCCGCTCCAAGCTGCTGGTCCCACCGGGGAGAAACTGGCGTAGATTCTTGGGTAGTTTCGACCAAATCTCAATTGGCGGGCAGAGGTCATAAGTCACGAATTATCGCACCCGTCCCAAGATACCCGACCCGAAACTTGTGCTTTTTCCCGCGGGGAACAAATCGCGCGCGGTGTGGTTCGGCGTAAATCCAGCCGGGAGGGAAAAATGCGCAGAGTGTGGAATGCGGGCGTTCCGTGCGCGCTTGTCGTTGTTGCCGCCAGCCTCAGCGCCTTATCGGATCCGCTGCCGCCCGATCTCACTTACCGGCCGCTGCCGGCCCGTCCGTTCTCGGCAGTCAAGGCCGACGACGAGGCACAGAAGCCACGCGTGATGGCGCGCCAGAAGGCCTTGCTGGACGCGCGATACGACCTTTCGGACCGTCCCATGCCGGGCGTGAAAATGTCCGGCGGCACCAAGCCGGTCCAGGAGGGCGTCCGCGTGAAGCTGGCAAAGGACCAAACCTGGCAGGGCCTGGCGGAGATGAGCCCTGGCGAGATCCGCGACCGCGATCTGCTGCCTGACGGCTGCCTGCCGCTGCCGCATGTCAAACAGGCGGCCGGAGGCCAGGTCTTTCCGGAAGAGGAGATCCGCGAGGTCGGCCGACGGGAAGGACGCGACCTGAGGCGCTTCGACGTCGACTTCGATCTTCCCGATTACCTCACCCCGGAATTCCCGTCACCGATATTCCTGACCACTCATCCGGAGCTTGGCGATGTGTCGCGCGGCGAGCTGCTGACTATCCGCAACTACTACGAAATCATGAACGGCATCATCACGCCGGTGCAGATGGAGGGTCTGCGGCTTTTGTTGACGCCGTTCCCGCAGGAGGAATTCAACCAAACCGAGGACCGCAAGGTGGCTGGGCAAAGCATGGGAGTGGCCTGCCTCGATTGTCACGCCAATTTCAACACCAATGCCGCCTTTCATCTAACGCCCGATATCAGGCCGCAGGCAGCGCGCTTCCGCCTCGATTCGACCAGCCTGCGCGGCCTGTTCAATCAGCAAATTCATGGATCGAAACGGTCGTTGCGTTCGGTCGAGGATTTCACCGAATTCGAGCAGCGCACCGCCTATTTCAATGGCGACCATGTCAGCGCCACCAGGAAGGGCGTCAACCTGCCAGACCGCACCAATCAGGTGGCGATGATGGCGCAGATGCAGAACATCATCGACTTTCCGCCGGCGCCGAAGCTCGATGCGTTCGGAAAGCTCGATGCCGCCATGGCCAGCGAAAAGGAACTGGCGGGCGAGCGGGTGTTCATGGGCAAGGGCCGCTGCTCGGCATGCCATGACCCACAAACATCGTTCATGGACAACAACATGCACGATTTGAAATTGGAGCGCTTCTACAAACCCGGGCGGACCGTCAACGATATGGTGGAACTGCCCGACGGGCCGATCAAGACGTTTACGCTGCGCGGCATCAAGGACACGCCACCCTATCTGCATGACGGCCGCCTGATGACGCTGGCCGATACGGTGGAGTTTTTCAACCTGGTACTCGGCGTCAAGCTCACCCAGGACGAGAAGGATGATCTCGTCGCCTATATGCTCGCGCTTTGACACGCGGCAGGCCGACCGGTCGGCACATCTTCGGTGGAGGTTTTCATGCGTGTTCTTGCAACGACCTTGGGCCTGACGGCACTCTGCGCATCGCCTCTCTTGGTATCCCCGCTCTTTGCGCAGATCGGAAATCCGGCCGGTAACGCCCCGGACACGTTGATGGACTCGCCGGGCCAGCCCATGCCGCATCAGACGAATTACCAGGACCGGCTGTTCGCGCAGCTCGCCGCCGCCGGCGGCACGGCAGAAGTCGATTTCGGTAATCTTGCGAAAAAATCCGGCCATTCCGCCATCAAGGAATTTGCCAGCCGCATGGTCGACGATCACTCAGCGGCAAACGAGAAACTGAAATCGCTTGCCGAGACCGACAAGATCCCACTGCAGCAAGGGCTCGACGACGAGCACAAGCAGCTGCGCGCCAAGCTCGAAAAGCTCGAAGGGGCAGCGTTCGACCTCGCCTATATCAGCGGCCAGATCACCGATCACCAGAAGACTGTGCAACTGCTCGAATGGGAGATCGGGTCAGGCCAGGATGCCGACCTTCAGCATTTCGCCTCAGATACTTTGCCGACTGTGCTCGAGCATTTGCGGATGGCGTGCGACATCAAAGCAAAACTCGCAACCCAGGCGCTCGCCGACGCCGCTTCGGGGCCGCCAAGAAAGTGAATGGGTTAGCGCGCGCCACGTAAAACGGCGGACCCAGTGCTTAAATTGCCCACGGGCCGGCCATGCAGTCGCCTTGATGATGGAAACCTCCGCATCGCTCGCAGCTCATTCCCCACGAGTTCCGGCCCAATGTCCCGAAGGTTCCCTTCAGGTCACGCGGCTGGACCTGCGCTTGCTTTTGCAGACCAGCATTGAATATAGAAGCTGCCCAGCCCCGGGCATTGCTGAGCTTCCATTCGGTGCCGAGCTTACGTCTTCCAACGCGTGCCGCTAGACAGCCACAGAGAGAACAATAGCCATGGGGCAAAGCGGAGATCGCAGGAACAGCAACTTGATCCTGCCGACTGGAAGCTTGTGACCAACGAGGCCATAGCTGCCCATGGTGGGGCTAGAGAACTAGCCCCTCTCGTCGCCAACGCTGCCCCTGGAGCGTGGGCTGGCTCTAGCGGCCGCTACTTTGAGTCGTGAGTTAGCAGGGGATGGCACCGCCGAAGATGGTCGCAGCGACACCGAACAGGTTCGCGGCAGAGGAAGGCAGCCAGCATGCGAGAGCATCCTACCGCAGCAGAAGGCACCCAACTCATTGTTGCCAACGCCTTCGTCGACGAGACCGGGCACCTTCAGCTGACTTCGGTCCAGCAGAGCAGCAGTCGGAAGATCGGGCAGTAAGGACCGCGAACGCTCTTGCGAGTAAACATGCAGCGGCTATTGAGTGGTCCCGTGATGCTAACTTGGCGCAGGGCGAATACAGGGAGCCGACGACCCCCTTTGTTCGAGGCGACGTGCCCGACTGGAGTGACGGGCTGCGCGTCCGACGCCAGGCACCGCTCAGCCAGGTGCAGCAGATCAGCGCTTAGCAGTGTCGCTTTCGGTCTCGGCCCTCGCGAGGAACTCCCCGGTTGTCGACGGAAGATGGTCTTTTAGCCATTCCGCCATCGAGACCTCCTCTCGGAGGTTGTCTTCGCAAGCTCGCACGACCTCGGTTTCGCCCAGCGATTCGGCGGCGGCAATGAGGATCGTGTAGGAGGCGATTTCCATGTGTTCGAACGTATAGCTCGCGAGGGAACCCTTCATCACCTCGTCGGCGGCAAAGAAGCCGCTCAACGACTGCGCCATGGCAGTCACCTTTCCGCCAGCATCTTTCATTGTGGACGAACCCTCATCCATCCGGTCGAGACAGGCTTTCAGCCGAGCAGCCTGCTGTCTCGTTTCATCTAGGTGCAGGCGCATTCGGTCGCTGAGCTCGGGGTAGTTCTCAATGCGGCTTAGCTGCCCGTTCAACATTGTTTCGGCCTGCTCCTCCATGGCATGAGCGTCCCGAAGCCATTGCACCAGCCATTCTCGCGACTCTGACATTTTCAAATCTCCTTTGTGACAAAAGAGAACTGCCGAACTGTGAGATTGTTCCTAGAGAAGCGGGCCTCGGTCTCTTCCGTCCGAGGCCGCAAATCATGGGACTTAGATTAACAGAATCCAACGCCAAGCGGCGGGCGTTATCGGCATCATTGCCTCACTAACCGAGAAAGCGGGTTTTGCGGAGGCTCTCGTCTACTGCCAACCTTCGTTCTGCATGACAAACAGTGTTGAATTGCGACGAACTAAAGGCTCCCTAACGCAACGTACCCCGATTACGCGACTTACGGTCCGCACGCTAATAGCCGAACTGATCGAGGACGCCGCCTCAGCAACTATCTTTGGATCGACGGCGTGGGGCAACGGCAGCATGAGAGCACGGAAGTAACTCTAAGCCGATCAGGGCGATGAGTCTGGCCGCGCACGTTTTAACCAAACATCCCGGGCAGTTCACAGCTGACACGTGCTCACTCTTTGTCGGCCTGATCAGTTTCGTCAAGCAAAGACTTATGCTCGTCCGGCAGCCCCTCTTCTAGCGGAAGGTTTAGCGCCTTGCGGAGGTAGTCACGGATGGCTTCTGACGTGATCCACCGTCGTATAAGGTCGGCGATAACCTTCTGCTTCCTTTTGTCGACCTCAACCATGGCCGAACCTGCATGCTGCATACGACCGAACCATCTAGGGGCCGGACTTGTTCCTCGGGAAGTTTGAGAGAAATTTCTGAGCGGGTGATCGGACAAGTGGCTCGCGTGCCCCCCCGCGCTATGCGCTTCAGTTCGAAATTCCGTCCTGGCACGTGCGGCGAGAAAACCGGGGCGGCTTCTATGTGCGTCACCTATCCATCGCGAACGGCTCATGCTCGGGAAGGTGATGATGCAGCACTTCGACAAGGTTTCGCTTATCGAATGTCTGCCCGCAAATTGGACAGAACTCCAAATGCCCCGGTTCGTCGTTGTCCGGCGACCCGTTGATTTTGCCCCTCATAGTTGGCGGATTGTGCTTATCCCGTCTCAAGTCGTCATCCGTCATAACCTGTTGGGATAGCCGACGGCATTTGGGAGACGACGATTTGGCCGCTGCACCTACCGGCTGAGAGCGTTCGCCCCGGCTGGGCTGGACTATACGCCCGTTCATGCATCATTGCTAATTTAACAAAATGATCATCGTACGTTCCCCTAGGCGCCAGTGCGATCGGGCCTAGACTCCATTCCGTGCGTAAACCAAGGAGTAGCAGGGGCCGCCTCGAGTTCATTCCGCCGATCGAGCCCAAGCTGGTCCCTACCGCACCCAGCTAATCATCAACGGCCCCGACGACATCCGCGTCTTCAGCAAGTCCGGCGCCAACTGGACGAGCAAATATACCGGCCTCGTCGAAGGCGAGCGGGCTCGAGGTCAAGAACGCGATCTTCGAGGGCGAGGCGGTCGTCACCAATGAGGCAGGGGCCGCTGCCCGACTTCGACGCGCTGCAGAAGGCCGTTCACAGCGACCCCTACGCCATGATCCTCGGCGCCTTCGACATCATGCATCTCGACGGCCACGATCTACGCGATGTCGGCTGCAAGGCGCGCCGCGAAATCCTGTTCGGCATCATCCAGCCGAATAGTTCAGCGAGGTGGTACCCGGCGATCCGAAGGCCATCTTCTATCTCGCCGACCAAGCGGGGCTGGAGGGGATCGTTTCCAAGCGCGCCGACAGCCCATATCGGAGCGGCCCCCGACATGAAGGAACGGCTATGGAAACGGGTAAAGGACCATGCCGGCCCGCTCCGGAGGGCATCAAGAAGCGACCGGCGACCGTGGGTTGAGCCGGCGTGAAGTTGCGGATCAAGCACCTTCGTGGTGAGCACAAATACATACGCCACCTTCTCTGCTGGGCTCGGCGATGAGGGCTAGAGTAGGCTAGTCTGGGATACATCCTCGAGCAGGGTCGACTTATCCAAGCCTTGTGTCGGCTCAGGCGGCCATTCACCATTCGGCGTCATCTCGTTGACCGTCTCGGGTAGATCCCGCGCAATCCTTCTGATTAGCTCCTCGCGCGAAAGACACGTGTGCATCAAAATGGACGTGAGTGTACCTTCGTCCATTGCCGCTTCGACGTCCCTTGGCTCGATCGGTTGGTTTGGCCCGCTGCCAACCCACGAGTCGACCTTCGATCCTGCCCCCACCTCCCTGAACCGGTCGAGGATCTCACCAAGATCAGCCCTCGACACGCCATTCGTTATCTGAGCCAGAATTCTGCGTTGCGGGTCGTTTGGGTTAAGATACCCCGCTCCCGGAATCAATTCACAGAGCTTGTCGCGATTTTGGTAAGCCAGAACGCCAAGCATCGAGATCGCCAATCTTCCCAGATTTGCCATTTGGTCTCCTCCACGGTTTTGGCCGATGAGCGAACCGAAGCCAAGTCTTGGCGGATGGCGACGCGTGTGGACTCGAACAACTTCTTGCCGGTCGGCTCGCCGGCGGAGAGGACGCGTCCTTCGGGGTACTCGTTTTCCATCTGATTCTCCTGACGCAGAACTTCGGGGCGCTTGGCCGCAGTCGCCCTGCGCCGATCGAACGCCCTAACCCGGCGCCTCCCGGGTTTGTTCCGCTTGTCAGAGTTTGTCGGCGACGATGGGGCGCGCGACCCGACGGGTAACTCTACCGGCTCGAGAGATAGAGTCTGCCCAACTTGACCATACTTCAGAACGACGGCGGCTCGATTAGCCTCAGCTACCTTGGACTGCCGCCGGCTCGCGCACAAATTTCAATTTCGGCGGGACGGCGAACACCCTGAACCGCTCAGCCAGGCTGTCAAGAGCGTGACGCATTCCCACTCCCGCAGCAGCCGCACCGTGTCCACTGATGACCATCTGCGGGTTCAGGGCAGCCAGGTGCTTCACGGATCTTTCCGCGGCATCCCAGTCCGGCGTGAAGTAGCGCGGCGGACCGTGCATCTCGAGACGCTGGACGGCGACCTCATAGACTGACTCCTGACCGGTGGTGATGAAAGCGTCCCCTACGATCAGCGAACGGTCCTTCTCGCGCCAGAGCGAGATATGCCCAGGGGCGTGCCCGGGTGTGTGTAACCATCGCCATCCGGGCATTCCGGGGATCGATCCGTCGGCAGGTAAGAGTTCCAAACGGTTGCCAAGATCAATTGGCCCGCGTGGAAAAAGCGGTGACAGCAGCGCCATCAGTCCACCCCGGACCCAGGGATCGGGTGGCGGATAGGATGCGGTTCCGTCCAAATAGGGGCGCTCGAGTGGATGCGCGAAGACAGGGACGTCCCACTTGTTCGCGAGGTCTAGAACCGTTCCCACATGGTCGAAATGGCCGTGGGTCAGGATGATCGCGGCCGGCCGTGCGTTCGTGCCAAACCGCCTTTCCGCGACCGCAAGAATGCTGCTGCGGGACGTCGGCAACCCCGTATCGATCAGCACCCAGTTCCGATCTCCGCTGCCCGGTGCGCCGAAGAACACGACATTGACGATTGCTAGCCGCAAATAACCCAAGTCCGGTGCGATGCTCCAAGCGCCGTCGCCACGATCCTCGCGCCTGGCGTGGTCGATCTCGGAAAGTCGAATCTGAACGGTCATGTGATCCCGTGCCTCTTTTGTTGCTGAGCAGCCGCCGATCGGCGGCGGTGGTACATCGCCCCGAACTTGGCACGGCCCTCCTTGTTCCTCGTTCGCCAGGCAGCTCCGGACAGTCCATCACCGGAGTCGACCAATCGTTCGGCATTACCCGGTCACGCAAGGACGAGCTGGACTGAGCAACAAAGATGGCGCGCGCCCGATTGGCTGCGGTATTCCGCCAACGCACGCGGCGGGCCTGCGGGCGGCACTGCTGGTCACGGCTGCGCGACGATCACGATTCAACCGCCGCAGGAATCCTCACGCAGGATTGGGTTCCGAACCGCGATCATTGCGGCGGAGCGCACGCGGCTCGGTCTCCCCGCTGCATTGCCCTCAAGCGCACGGTTCCTCAACTGATGCTCGGCTGGCGGCAACTTGCTCGCCAGCCGAGCCGATGTGCCATCAACAACCCTGGTCGGTCTTTTTCACCTGACCCGGCGCGGCGGTATTGGCTGTCGTGTCCTGCTGACCAGGCGCCGCCTGCTGAGCGCTGCCAGTCTGCTGGCCGGGCGCGCAGTCTCTGGCCGAGTTCGGATTTGTGGTGCCGCCGGTGGTGGTCGTGTCGGTGCCCTGATCGCCGGACATGTTGGTCCCGCTGCTCGTCGTGCCGGTGCCCTGATCCGTCGTGCTGGGCATGGTTGTCGTGGTCGAGGTTCCGTTGGATGAGGTTCCGCTCGAAGTTCCGCTCGTCGTCTGGGCAAAGGAAAGCCCGGCCGACACCGCCAGCACGGCCGAACCCAAAAGGATGCGTTTCATCTTCTTTCTCCTGTCTGAATGCGCGCGATGCGCTGGCACATCCAACAGGCAGACACAAAGACTGTTCCCCGAAAAAGCTCAATTTTTGTAACTCTGGTCGACGGGCTCTATTGCGCCGGGAACACGGATCAGTTCGTCGCTAATTGCTAGTTTCTCTGCCCAGATTTGGTTGAAAAGATTCCACAGCCAGTCTTGACGACCAAGAAAATGTTCCTTCTCTGTTCTCATGGCGCTCGAACCAATCGTCACGCCGGGCAAGGCGACCCGGCACAATAAGCTCGGCAAGGCTGAATGCAGCTGCGGCAACGTCCCCTACTGCCGTTCCGCCGACCTGATGATGGTGTATGGTGGTGGCGTCGATCCACTAACGCTGAGGTTCGACTGCAGCCGCTGCAAGCCGACGGGGAAGATTACGCTGCTCGAAGTGCATCCGGAGCACCTGCCGAAGCGGCTGATCATCCAGAAGCCAATGAAGATCGACGGCAAGATCCATTGGACCACCGAACGGTTCCCGGGATGAGTCCGGCAAACGGCTGGACAGTTCAGGGGCTAATAGACGGGCGCATGGAAATCCATGCGTATTCCCACAATCCACAATGCCACCACAATCAGCCGCTCGATCTTGGAAAGCTGAAGGCTAAACTCGATCGAAGGCGCCGCAACGGCGGATCATCTGATTCCAAGCTCAGGTACGCAAAGTGCAGTGGCAATCGTGTCGTGTTGACCTATACGCCCGACACGGCGCCGCCTATCTACCGGGCAAGATCGTAGAGCCGGCAGCCGGCCGAAGCCGAATTTCTCAGGCCGGCGGCGACGACGCGCCAACAGGCGACAATGTCGAAATCGTGCCGTCATAACGCGCACAGCCAAAGTATTTCTACAACGCAAAATAGCTAGCCGGGCGGCGTCCAAGCCTATGCTCCACAGCTAAGTCACACCTGATCGCGACGCCGTGCGCACGCTCGCATTTCTGCCGTTGTGCGGTGCGCCGCAGGTGCGTAGCCTCTTACGCACCCGGGTCACGAGCATGAAACAAATGAAAACCGACCAGATTCCACTATTCGTCCAGGACATCGTTGCCCTTGGGTGCGAGATCTGCGCGGTTGGGGATTTCGGCTAGGTCATTGGCGACGCCGATCTTTCTCTCCATCGCCTTGAAGCCATCCAGCCGCAATTGAAGCGTCTCGACCAAACATATGGCTGCCGTCGGCACCTGAAGCGGCAAATTATCGCCTACCTCAATTCCGTCGGCCGCTATGTCGATCCGGCCGAAGATAGCCCGGTGATGCCGCGCCACTGACGACACGAGCGCCTCGGCGAACCGATTCTGTTGTTCCCGACCTTGCGCTACGCCTGCTAGTACTACAGTTCCGGATGTCGATGCCGTTTGTAGTGACAGATGGTGGCCGCGGCCTGATGTCGTCGCCGCCATAGCGACCAGGCAATGATGAAGGGCTTTTGTGTCGGTGGGAAGATGAGGATCCGGGCGAGGAGATAGCGGATCTCGGGGACGCTCGGGACGAGCGCAGCCATCCGGATCAGGCGGCGATTGGCTCCTTTGGACTCGTTTCGTTCGGTTTGCTCCATGCGCTGCGGCGAAGATCAGCTGATAGATTCGAGAGGAATGCCAGGGCGGCCATGCACAGGCTCATGTGGCGATGCCATCCGTGCCAGGACCGAGCCTCGCAATGATCAAGTCCGAGATCATCCTTGGCGCGCTCAAAACACTCCTCGATCGCCCAGCGCAGGCCGGCCACTGCCGCCAATTCGGCCAAGGAGGAACCGGGCGGGGCGAAGACCAGGTAGTAGGCTTTTTCTCCGGATGTCGATCGCTTGCGGCGGACGAGAAGCCAATGCTCGAAGCCGCCTTTTGACGTCCAAGGGCGGCGGATGCGTGCCCAGTCGTAGAGCCGAGGCCCTTTGGCGCCTTCACCTGCCGCATAACAGACCCAGTCGTCGGGCTCGAACTCGCCGGCCAGTTCCTCGGGCGAGGTTTCCTCAAACAGGCGATCCCCTCCCCGGCGCATGAAGTGAGCGCCTCGAACCGCCAAGACATAGGGCTGCTCGCGAGCTTCCAGCATCCGGCGAAGGCTGCTGTCCGCCCCGTAGACAGCGTCGCCCAGAACGTAAGCGCACGGGACGCCGGCATCGAGCGCCGCCTCGACCATGGCGCGCGCCATCTTTGGCTTGGTCGCAAACTCGACCATCTCCGGGATCGACGCTCTGGCACATCGCGCCCGAAACGATCGACCAGCGCTTGGCCGTAGCGGCTCGCGTAGGCGAAGAACACGCCGACGTGGCTGTTCTCGATCCGCCCCGCCGTTCCCGAGTACTGACGCGCGACACCGGCGGAACGATCGCCCTTCTTCACAAATCCCGTCTCGTCGACGATCAGGACACCATCCTCATCGCCCAACGCCTCCACCACATAATCGCGAACCTCGTCTCGGAGCCGATCAGCGTCCCAGTGGCTGCGCCCCAACAGCGACTGCATCCGATAGGGCCGCTCCGCTCCGGACTGCAGCGGCGGGGCGATTTCCTCAAAGCGGCCTAACAGCAGAACTGCAGCGCAATTCACCCACACATCGATCCTGCCGAAACGCGACACGGCGAAGCTGCGCATTCTCTCCACGGCGGCATCGTCGGCCATGTCGGCGGCAAAGGTCACCGCCTCACTACCCAAGTCAGCGCACTCCCTGGCGACCTTGTCGAGGGCGTCGGCGCTTCTTGAGACCAGCACCAGCCGTGCACCTTTGCGAGCAAAACCCAAGGCAGTCGCTCTGCCGATGCCGCTGGAAGCGCCGGTGACCACGATGACGGCTCCCGGCAAATCGGCCATTCGTCAAACCTTATCGGGATAGTTCCGGGCGGGAGTTGACGCCCTCACCCTCTTCGGGATGGACGCCTACCCTGTGCTCGTAGACGAGCGTTCCGCCTTTCCAGCCGGTATAAAGAAGCAGCAGAACGACGATCGTCGACAGCGTCAGGCCCCAGGGCAACGCGCCCTCGGCGGCGCCGGCGCTCAGGCGCAGGATGAAGCCGGCCAGCGCCAGGACCACGGCCACGACGTTGCCGATCATATGATGCCACGCGGCATTGATGGACCGAACCCTTGAATTTCCAAGAAAATCGGCAAAGCCGGCCAGAGCGGCTGCCGCGCTCATTAACAGCGCAAAGCCGAGCAGCCAGAAGGATGCGTCGGCCCAGAATGCATTGCCGGTCGACCAGAACACTAAATCCGACAGGAACACCGACACCAGCAATGCGATCGGGAAGGGGATCAACATGGGGTGAATCGGATGGCTGCCGATCTTTGCGGTGGTTGCAACGCCCAGCAGATGATTTGCGCGATCGTCAGCCATGGTCAACAACGTTGAACGCGTCCCAATGTTCCAGACCTGCGCGCGATCCTGCAGTCCGTAAGACGGCGCTGTCCTTAGTCGCGTCCAGCCGCCAGCCGATCAAGGCACATGCGGAACGATAGCGCCGCCTTATTGATGCGGAGAAGGCTTCGCATTGGCTGTTTGAAAGCAATGCCCGCGTCTCCGGAGGGAATGGAAGACGCGGGCCATCGCGGCCACCGATCCTGCAACTACAGGAGTGAACTTGCTGCCGGCACCTAACCTTGGACCTGGCTCAGTTGTTCCGCATGTGGATAAAAACCGCCGCACACGAGCACAGCGCGGTATAGCAAGCGCGTTGCACCTGGCGGGGGTTTGGTGGACGGGCGTGCCTGTGCGCGCGGATCGAGGTTGAGGAAATGTAGTGCCAAGCCGAGGACCGCCTGCTCAGAGCAGCAGTGCGACGCCGGTCGCGTACGGGACGAGCATCACCGTCAGCGCGGTCCAAGGTCCGCCAACGCGGCCACTTCGCACCTGTCAGTGCGGGGCTACATCGGTTCCGCTAAGCGCACACCCGCCTCTGGAACCCTTCAAATGCTTTTGCAGTTGTTAAGAGCACATGCAGGAGTGGCGCATGAGAGTATTCCCCCGCCGAATTTTGCGGATCGCCGTGGTCGCGTTGCAGATTTCTGCCGTACAGTCATTTGCCCAGACCGACCAGCAAGATTTGCCGGGCCAAGGCCCATCACCGACTACGAATGATGCGCAGGGTGCTGGCGTCGACGTTTCGCTCGGCAGGCAAGAGGTGAAACAGCAGATTGCAAGGGAGCTTGGAATCTCCGAGGTGGAGGTCCCGCTGGCAGTTCACGTCCCGATCGAGCTCGCCAAGCGGGTCTGCGAGAACGAGGTCTTCGATGCACGCGCCAACGTGAACCGAAGTTGCACTGCAACGAAATACAGTCCGGATATTGCCCAAGCCGTGCGAGATCATCCGCAAACTTCAGCGGTTCCGGAGCAGTAGTCAAGAACTCCTCTCGGGCCTACGCGATCCGATCTCAGCGCTTCCGCGGCCGCGCTCGTCACCGCTTCAATTTCTCCTGCGAATCCAGCCGGTCGCGCAGTTTCTTCTGTATGTCCTGATTTCTTCGCGATGGTGCGCGCTTTGGGCCTAAGCTCAGTTCGAAGCCGAGCGATGGCTGTCAACAAAGGGCAATCCCTTCGCCAGCATCGGCCGCTGAGACGTGGTCGCGATAGAGGCAATATGGCTTGGCTTGATGCGGCTGGCGCGCCGCCATTTGAAGTTGGCTTGCTCTTTATGGTGTTGGAACCAAATGATCAATAGCGCGTATAGCGTCAAACCGCGAGGCTCTGATGCGCGCTCTCACCTGGCACGGCAAACACGACATCCGCTGCGAGAGCGTACCTGATCCTAAAATCGAAACGCCCACAGATGCCATCATTAAAGTGACGGCCTGCGCGATCTGCGGCTCCGATCTTCACATTTATAACGGCATCATCCCGGACATGGAGAGCGGTGACATCCTCGGCCACGAAAACATGGGCGAAGTCGTGGAGGTTGGGACGGAGGTCTCCAAGTTAAAGGTCGGTGACCGCGTGGTAGTGCCGTTCACGATTGCCTGCGGCGAGTGCTTCTTCTGCAAGCGAGGCTTTTACTCTGGATGCGAGCGATCTAATCCGTCCAAAAGCAGAAAGAAAGCCGAGAAGATGTGGGGCCATTCACCTGCCGGCTTGTTTGGCTATTCCCATCTCCTGGGTGGCTTTCCAGGCGGCCAGGCCGAGTATCTGCGGGTGCCGTTCGCCGATGTAGGTCCCCTCAAGGTTCCCTCGGACTTGACCGACGAGCAGGTGCTCTTCCTTTCCGACATATTTCCCACAGGCTACATGGCGGCGGAATTCTGCAACATCCAGCGAGGCGATACAGTTGCCATATGGGGATGCGGGCCGGTCGGTCAGATGGCCATCCGCAGCGCGTTCCTGCTCGGCGCAGGGCGTGTCATTGCAATCGACACTGTGACTGAGCGGCTCGAAGCGGCACGGAGCGCGGGTGCCCTTACCATCGATTTCCTTGACGAAGATGTCTACGACCTTATCCAGGAACTGACTAAGGGACGTGGCGCCGACGCTTGTATCGACGCAGTAGGCACCGAGCCGCTCGCCAACTCCAGCTTATATGCGATGGTGGACAGGGTCAAGGTTGCGACGTTCATGGGAACTGACCGTCCTCATGTCCTGCGCCAAGCGATCCACTGCGCCCGCAACTTCGGCACGGTGTCGGTTGTTGGTGTCTACGGCGGCTTTCTTGACAAAATTCCCTTGGGTTCTGCGCTTAATCGGGGGCTCACCCTTCGAATGGCGCAAACCCCGGTCCAGCACTACTTGCCCAAGTTGCTTGAGCTCATTGAGAACGGGGAGATTGATCCCTCCTTCGTGATCACTCACCGCGCTAGCCTTGAACAGGGACCGGATCTTTACCAGACGTTCAACGACAAGAACGATGGTTGCATCAAGGTCGTACTGAAGCCTTAGCGGAAGCGAGCCCGCGCGTTTCCCTCATCGTGGGCTTCGGGCCAGCGGCAGCGGATCCGCTCGGCGCAGCCGCGGTCACGCTTCCGAGTCCTCCGGAGTGCTCCGGCGTCGCCTGGGCTTGAGCCGACACTCCTTTCGGAAGCCGGATTTGAGCCCTTGCATCTATCCATCTATCAGGGGAAGTGAGAATTTGACTCCCGGGGCAAAGTTCCCCCAACCGCCATAAGGCAGACCGACCAGGACGAAACGCTCGCCGGCTGCCTCTCGGGCGCATTGGTGACCACCGCCTCGCCCTCGAAGATCGCGTCGCGGTCGAAAGAAGGGTGACTTCGCGAAATGGGCTTGCGGGTGTGCCGAGCGCGCTAATCACGGCATCGCGACTCTTGACGGCCTGGCGCAACACCTTCTCGTCACGGGCGTCTCCAACGACGATCTTCACTCCCTTCATGTTTGCGGCCTTTTCCGGCGAGCGCACGAGGAGGGTGACATCGTAGCCGCGGCTTACGGCCTGGCTGACGATATGGCGGCCGGTCGGCCCGGTGGCACCGAGCACCAGGATTCGGTACGGCGGCGAAACGTGTTTCAGAGACGGGTGTGGTCATGATTTTGGTCCTCTTGAAAGCCTGGCGCCTCTCAGGAGGCCGCCCTGTTGGGTTGGATGCTGGTGATAATCAGAGCGGCCCTCTGCGAGCAGTTCGCGGGTCCGCTTCAGCGTCGACAGCAGGGCCGACTTGTAGCCCTTGTCGCTGTCGAACTGCGTCTGCTCGGCCTGTTCCTCTGGGCCATCAGCCTCTTTGCCGCGCAGGCCGAGGTGGCAGTAGAACTTCAGCTGCAGTACGCCGGCTTCGTCCTCGAAAAGCTCATTGATAATGGCGCCTTCGCGTGGGCCGGTCGCCTGGAAGAAGGTGACCGTGCTCTGCGGCTCGAGGGTGATGATCTCCCTGATGTCAGAGCCGGCGATGGTGGCTTCGCGCACGAAGTGGGTATCACTTTCCTCCACGACATCGCAGCGGGTGCAGAGACCCGGCGGGAGGAACAGGCGCGCGTCGCGCGCCTTCAGTTCCAAACCCTTCCATACTTGCTCCCGGGTGAGCTTTGTTTCGCCTTCCGGATTCACCGGGACGGTTGCGGTCGAATAGATCATGTTGATGGTCCTTTGTTTGAAATTGTGGCTGATTGCCTCAGGCAGAGGGAGCGGTTTCGGAGGCAAAGTCGCGGTAGGAGCGGAGCGGACGTCCAAGAAGCGTCGTCAGGCGCTCGACATCACTGCTCTCGGGCAGCATGCCATCGGTCAAAAATCGCTCGCCCATCATGCGCATGTCGTAGGCCATCCATGGCGGCATGAACTGCTTGAGGTTCTGCTCGAAGGCAGCCGTATCGCCGCCGCCATAGTTGATCTGGCGAGCGAGCACGTCCGACCAGATCGCGGCGATATCCGCTCCGGTAAGGGTATCGGGACCGACTAGGTTGATGCGAGTGATCGGGAGCGGCTGTGCGGCCTGTTCGCGGCGCAGCAGCTCAAGGGCAGCAACGTCCGCGATATCGCGAACGTCGATCATGGCAAGCCCCTTGTCGCCGACGGGCATCGGGTAAACGCCGTAGCCAGCGATGACGTCCTTGATCGTCAGATCGTTCTGGATGAAGTAGGCCGGACGCAGGATGGTAGCGTGAAAGCCCATCTGCTCGATCATCCGCTCGACGCCGAACTTGCCGGCGAAGTGCGGCACGTTCACGTAGACGTCCGGGTGAATGACTGACAGGTAGACGATCCGTTCGAGGCCAGCCGAGCGGGCGACGTTGAGGGCGATCAAAGCCTGGGTGAACTCGTCTGGTGCGACAGCGTTCAGCAGGAAGAGCGTCGAGACACCGTCGAAGGCGGTACGTAGGGAGTCGACGTCCAGGAAGTCACCTTTGACGACGGCAACACCTGCCGGGAAATTGGCCTTGGAGGGGTCGCGGACGAGAGCGCGGACATCAGCGCCGCGGTCGACGAGGTGATGGATGACTTGGCCGCCGATATTGCCGGTGGCGCCGGTAACGAGAATGGTCATGGGATTTTCTCCGGGTTGGTGTTGCTTGACACCCGGAATATGGCTGGTTCATTCTTAAACCAATAGGACGTTAATTTGGACAGTTCGTCTCATAGGTGGAACGATTATGGATCTCGTCGCCCTTGCCGATTTCAACCTTGTCGCGCGTCACGGTGGCTTCGGCAAAGCGTCGCGGGCGTCCGGCCGTCCCAAAGCGACCTTGTCCCGACGGATTACGGAACTAGAGGCTGCCCTTCAACTTCGGCTCTTTGAACGTGGCGCGCGCAACCTCAAACTCACTGAGGAAGGACGCGCCCTTCATGAACGGACAGCCTCTCTGCTGACGGAGCTCGACGGAACGGCGGCCACGATCGCGGCGGGCGGGGACAAGCCGCGCGGCAGGTTACGGATCAGCGCGCCGCTGCTGTTTTCGCAGACAGCCATGGGCAGGATCGCGGCGGGCTTTGCATTGAAATATCCCGACGTGCGGTTGGAAGTCACGACAGAGGACCGAGCCGTGGACATGATCGAGGAAGGTTATGATCTGGTCATCCGGGTCAATCCGGACCCAGATGAAAGTCTTGTCGGCCGAGCCTTTCTGCATGATCGCCTGGTCGTCGTGGCAAGCCCCGATCTGCCCCGGCCGGCCGCAGATCTCTCGGTGCTAGGTGTCGTGCGTGGGGCCAGCGATCGGCAGACCTGGAACGTCGTGACTTCAGAAGGATCCGCGACGATCGGGATCGAGCCCATTCTCGCACTGTCGTCCCTCATCATGGTTCGGGATGCCGTGCGAACCGGCGTAGGCGCTGCTCGTATGCCGATTTCGCTGGTGAGTCACGACCTGGCCGACGGCACTTTGCTGCACTGGGGTGATATCGAGGGTTCCGAGATCGCGCTGTGGGCGCTTTACCCGTCGCGGCGTCTGTTGAGCGCGCGTGTATCTGCCTTCCTGGATTTTCTGAAGCAGGGTTTTCCCAACGGAACGCCCGATGAACTGGCGGCCTACATCGGCAAGTGAGGGGCCAAAGCAGCTGCTCGACATTTTGCAATCGGGCCGGCGTTACCCAGCGGTGTTTACCCGCGAATAGGCGCTGGGCGGTATTCCCACATGCCGACTGAACGCGACGCTGAAGGCGCTTGCCGAGCCATAGCCGACGCGTTGCGCAATCTCCGCCGTGGCAACATCCTTGCGAAGGAATTCCTTCGCCAGTGCCATGCGCCAGCCGGTCGCGTATTCCATCGGGGCCAGGCCAACCTCCCTCCGGAAACGATCGAAGAAGGTCGAACCGGACATGGCAGCATCCCGCGCGAGTGTTTCCACCTTCATGCTGCGACCTGGATCCGCGTCAATCCGGCGCAAGGTCGGTGCGAGCAGCGGATCGGCCATACCGCGCAGGAGACCCTTTTAATCCGTTGGCGAGGACGTCATGATTATCCTCGGCCTCGACATCGCCACTGTAACTGGCTTCGCCTGCTATGAGCCCGGTTCCTCACTCTCCTCGATCAAGACGGTCTCATCAAAGCCATCGGCGAGAACGCCGAGGAGAAGGCGGAATCGCTCGGTCGCCAGCTTCGCGACATGATAAAGGGCAACCGGCCCGACTTCGTGGCGATCGAGCAGCCGATGTGCAACGTCGTCTCGTTCAAGAAGACCCGCCAGACGCTTACCAACCCTGTGGACTCAACCCGAACGCCTTGCAACTCGAGGGGCTGGTCTGCGCCGCCGTGGCAATCATCGGCGGCAGCTACGGCATTCCATGGGAACCATCCCATCGTCGACGTGGCGAAAGCATTTCCTCGGCATGGGACGCTCGCCTGGTTTCGACCGCGCCATGTGGAAGCGCACCGCCGTCGAGCGCTGCCGGGTTCTGAAGATCGACGTGAAGAATGCGGATGCCGCGGAAGCCGTCGGCATAGCGATGGCTGGCGAGGCCTGCCAGCGGTTCAAAATGGCGAGGGCGGCGTGACTTCAGATCAGCTCTTCAACAATTCCGCCAAGTCATTTCAGACCCACGAGCGGAGGCCTTTGCTTAAGAAGGCCCTGTTCTGCTGCGGCCGCCTTGAAGGCATCTATCGCAGCTTGTTGGTTGCAATGACCCGCCATGCATTCTTTGATCATTCGGACCGCTTCGAGCCGTCGCGGTTTGGCCTTATATGGCCATGGTTCCTCGAGTGCCATCGCAGCGTCGGCTATCGATGCGACCACCGTCGACTTGCCATTCAGGTAGATTGTAATCGGGATGAACGCGATCATTTTTCTCCCCCGCCATGGTTGAAGGCGGTTAAACGCGAAGACCTGGCGGTGGTTGCATGAACGCGCATCCCCGCGACTTCAAACAACCGCTCCCTGACGCCATCGAGGCCGAGGCCGCATTGCTCGGCGCCATCCTGAATTCGAACGAATGCTACTGGCGCGTGGCCGGATTCCTGAAGCCGAACATTTCAGCGAAAAGCTCCACGGCGACCTCTACGAGGTCATGGGAACGATGATCGCCGAGGGCAGGCCGTTCAATCCGATCACGATCAAGCCGTATATACCGGCTGACCAGATGGTCGGCGAACAATGTTCGCCTATCATCCGCCTGGCGTCTGAAGCCGTCACCACCTCTGGCTCCTACGACTACGGCGCCGGCATCTGGTTCTGGACATGCTTTGAAGGCGGGGGAGGGGAACCGTCCCGAGCAAGGATGAGGCGGTCGGCATGAGGAACGATTCGGTCCGTCATGAGTTAGCAAATCATGATCAACACAATGGAATCCCACGGACGCGCGATGGCCGATGCCAGGGAGCGCATCAATCGGACTGAGCTCGCGCTTAGACGCACAGAAGAAATGCTGGCCCAGAATATCGCGCTGTGCAGCAGGATACGCGCGCAACGGCGTCTGATCGAGGCGGCAGACTGCTTGGTGAAGAACGATTCACAAGCAATGAAGTAGCGAGCGACTGAGCCTAGACGGTTGCTCTATCGCCACTTCCGTTTCGCGGGCTCAACGCTCCATTTTGTCGATACGCTCGCTAAGAGCCTTCACCGCTGCCGTATTTTCCCGAATTTCTTTGGC
Source organism: Mesorhizobium sp. M0833 (assembly GCF_040319905.1). NCBI lineage: Bacteria > Pseudomonadati > Pseudomonadota > Alphaproteobacteria > Hyphomicrobiales > Phyllobacteriaceae > Mesorhizobium > Mesorhizobium sp. M0833. The sequence goes on from NZ_JAMYOQ010000042.1 coordinate 43,852, forward strand.
GATCTCGTTCGCGGCGTTTGCCATGACGATCCTTGAGCGGTTCGCCATCCAAAGCAGAAACGCCATCAGGATCAGGAAAGGGATGCCAACGAGAAGTGCGCGCGTTACTGCAGCTTGGTGGCTCATGTTCGCTTTCTCCGAGTCGTAGGTTCAATCGCCAGTATCCTGCTTATGGAAGAGAACGAGCACGTCCGCACCAAGTTTGTAAGCAACGCCGATGGATGAGAAGTAACCGCTGTTCCTGGGCCGCCTAAGCAGGGATGTAGCTCCCCCCTTTGTTGACGCGATGTAGGTGGCGGATCATGATAACCAAGGGCGCAAAGAGCGACACCTCATGCTGGTGGGAGGATAAAAATGCAGCCACTTGTCATTGACGCGAAGCCTCAACCTATTTCAATTGATCCCGCTAACGCTGCAGTTCTCGTCGTGGACATGCAGAATGACTTCGGCTCCAAAGGTGGAATGTTCGACAGAGCCGGAATCGATATCTCCGGCATTCAACGGGCTGTCGACCCTACTGCCAGCGTAATAGCTGCCGCTCGCAATTTGAGAGTGCCCATCGTCTATCTGAAGATGGGGTATTATTCCGACCTCTCGGACCTTGGGACATCGGACGCCCCCAACCGTATCCGACATCTCCAGATCTTTGGGGTCGGTGAGAGCATGACAGCCCCGGATGGTAGCGAGAGCCGGATTCTGATCCGCGACACCTGGGGAACAGATATCGTTGACGACCTCAAGCCAAAGGCAGGGGATGTCGTCCTCTACAAAACGCGGTTCAGCGGTTTCTACGAGACCGAACTCGATTCTGTTCTGAAGACCGCAGGCATCAAACACCTCATCGTGACAGGATGCACGACCAGCGTGTGTGTGGAGTCGACAATTCGGGATGCCTTCTTCAGGGACTATCACTGTATACTGCTGACGGATTGCACTAGCGAGCCCATCGCCTGGGACGCCTCTAGGAGCAATCATGATGCCTCGATCACGCTCGTGCAGATACTCTTTGGATGGACATCGACGTCCGACCATTTCCTGAAGGCGATCGAGCAGCGAGTTCAGGGGCGTCTTGAACTAGCCGAATGAGTTGGCGAGGCCGCGTATCACCCGAACTCAGATCACGGCCTTGAGATTGGGTGCGGTGACGTAGGCCCATGGCAGGAGATCGTTGATTCGGCTGTTGGGATAGCCGTTGACGATCCTGGTGAGGACGTCGGCGAGATAGCCGAGTGGCTCGACGCCATTGAGTTTGCAGGTTTCGACTAGCGACGCAATGACCGCCCAGTGTTCGGCACCGCCGTCGGAGCCGGCGAAGAGCGCGTTCTTGCGGTTGAGCGCGATGGGCCGGATGGACCGCTCGACCGTGTTGCTGTCAATCTCAATGCGACCGTCGTCGAGGAAGCGGGTCAGGCCTTGCCAGCGCGAGAGAGCGTAGCGGATCGCCTCGGCGAGCTTTGTCTTCTGGCTGATCAGGCCGAGCTTTTTGAGCGCGAGTAGGCTGCTATGCCACCCTAGCGTTATGCACGCTCTAGTCGTCGGGGCGCTTGAGAATTCTGAAATCGCCCGAACGTGCGCTTGGCTCTGCATAATCCTTTGCCATGAGCCCGCGTTGCAGCAACGCCCGTACTGCCTCAGCACGATTCGGCAGTCTGTTCTCAGACCGCCAAGCGTCCAGGACAGCGAGTTCCTCGGCTTTGAGGATGAACTGCAGACGATATGTTCGTTTGAGGGCATCCACTTTTCAGCTCTCATTGCGTCGGCAAACAGTTTCTGGGTCAGTTCGCTCACCCAGATGACTTCTGTGCCGACGGTATCCGGCAGGTGTTCTGCATCCATTTGTCGAGGAAGTTTATCCCGCGTGTGCTCATATCGCCATAAGGTGGACCAAAGCTTTAAGTTCCAGCAGACGCCGAAACCATCAACGGTCGAACCGGTCGATCCAGACCGAAACTTGTGTACGGATTCGTACTCATGCGGACTTAGCGCCGGATATCATTGCTAGAGACAGGGATTAGGAGGATATTTGGCCATCGCTTGCTGACATCAGGGCGCAAGCGACTGAGAGATGCGCGTGCTCTTGCCCGATAGGGAGGCGACGAGCATGGCTCAGCCCCAGCAATCAATGATTCGCAATCGTCTGCTGACGTCTTTGTCGCCTGACGACTTTGCACTGGTGCAGCCGCATCTTGAGGCGGTCACATTTGAGTTGCGAGAACATCTGTTCAGAGCCGATCAAACAATCGCGCATGTGACCTTCCCAGAATACGGGATTGCATCAATCGTCGCCGACACCGGGGAAGGACGGTTTGAGGTCGGCATGGTGGGATCGGAGGGTTTGGTGGGTACAGCTTTGGTGCTGGGCGTGGACCGCACGCCGCACTCCTGCATGGTTCAGGCTGCGGGCGAAGCATTCCGCATTGGCGCCGGAGACCTACACGCTGCGATGGACCAGAGCCCCGCGTTGCGCGCGCTCCTTCTGCGCTTCGTGCATACCTTTATCGTTCAAGTCAGCCAGACGGCCTATGCCAATGCCGGCTACTCCATCGAGGAGCGGCTGGCGCGATGGCTGCTCATGACGCATGACCGGCTGGAGCATGACGACATGCCTCTCACGCATGAGTTCATGAGCATCATGTTGGGTTCACGTCGGCCCGGCGTCACGATTGCGGTGCAGATGCTGGAGAGCGTCGGCGCGATCAGAGCCACGCGTGGAAACATCACGCTTCGGGATCGCGAGAAGCTGGAACAGATTGCTGGCCAGTCCTACGGCTTCGCCGAGAAGGAATACTCCAACGTGTTCCAATTCCCGATCAAGCGAGAGAGATGAGTGGCGGCCTTGCGCTACTTCCTGAATGTTCGCTATCGCGGTCGGATGATACCTGACGCCGAAGGCGACGAACTGCCAGACGATGAGGCTCTACGCGCCCATGCGCTTGCCAATGCGCGGGACCTCGTCTTCCGCACACGCATGTACACGATCCGCAACTGGTTCGACTGCAGTTTCGAGGTCACCGACGAGAGCGGCAGAGTGGTCCTCGTAATGCCATTCGACGAGGTGCTTGGGCCAGCTTAGCCGGTCCGAAACGCGACTGTTCGGTATCGTACGAAGCCTTGAAAGCCGCAACAATCCCTGCCTAAAATCTTGGCTAAGTACAGGGAGGAATACATGGCCCCGCTAGCCCTTCTCTTCCCTGAAGTCTTGCAAGAGGCATGCCCCCGATCTTCCTCGCCGCGCAAGTGCTTCACGCGGCCGATCAGCCCTGGCTTCACACATTGCGTCGCCGGCCGCTTCATGCCCTTCGGCGCAAGGCCTGCGTGTTCCTGGACGCGCTTCCCGACATAGCGCCATGTGCCGGCGTTCGGCCATCAGGGCCCTTGCCAAGGCCATCATTGAAACCGTCGAACGGCTATCTCGATAATTCCGGCCGTTCCTCGCGAAATCCGGAGCGAGATTTTTCATACAAGGCCCCACAGCGAACACTCAAAAGGCTCAAAAGGGTCGGCAGCCTTCGCTGTTCTCCCGCTGTTTTCAGTGGCGAGACCTTAATCGGAAGGGAGAAAGGGATATGGGTCTGGTTTTTACTGGCGAAGAGGGAACCACTGAGCGGTTCGAGTTGGTGCTTGAAGCCTTTGATGGAACAGAGCGCGTCCTCGTCGTGACATCGACCGAAGCGATCGAAGACTTCGGCCTGGATGCCGTCCGTGAAATGGCATTTAAAAAGTACGATGCAGGGCAGTTGGACGAAGCCGGCCGCGTTAGAGTTCTGACTAGCGACCTGCAAGGTAAATAGCCCGCCACCGTGAGGCAGCGTGGCTCGACCGAGCGGCTCACTCGCGAATGAAGCCCACTGAGGTTATTTGTTGTTTTTGAGGAGACGAGCTTCCCGCAAGATCGAGCTGCGATCGAAGCCGACCAGCGACGCTATCTCGCGTATTTGTTGTTCGGTGGCCCCTGACTCCCGCGCAAGATCGCTTACTATTTGGGGTTTCAGGGCGGGGCGCCCTTTTTCTTCTGACATCACACCGCATGCCTCGTATTGGGCCAAGAGCGCGATGGTCGCTCCTAAGCGTCAGCGGCCATGTTTTGTTGCTGACGATCTGCTATTGTACGCTTTCGGACAGATTTCTGCCAGCGGGCTAGGAAAGATAGGCCTAGCTCTTATCGTCGAAACCCAGCAGCGAGGCATGGCGTGTATATTTGTGCTCGCCGCGGAGGTGCTTGACGCGGAGCTTCACCTCTCCCGGCTTCACCCACTTGGTCGCAGGCGTTTCCTAATAGCCTCGGGCTTGTGGGCGGCATGATCCTGGACGCGCTGCCAGAACCGCTTCTTCATGTCACGGCTGAGCGAGATAAAGGCTGTCCCGACATATTGCCCGGTGCCAGGCTGCGCCAAAAGGGCCATGGCGGCCTTACCCGGCTCGTTCTCGACGCCCATCAGCTCATATTCGTTGACGACGAAACTCTTGGTCTTCAGCCAGTCGCTGGTCGGGCCGCTTCGATACGCGCTGTCGGCGCGCTTGGAGACGATCCCCTCTAGCCCCGCCTGGTCGGCGAGATAAAAATCGACTTCGCATCACCGGGTAGAGCCTCGCTGAACTGGATCCTGCTGTTCGGCTTGATGATGCCGAAGAGCATTTCCCTGCGCGCCTTGCAGCCGATGTCGCGCAGATCGTGGCCGTTCAAATGCAGAATGTCGAACGCGCCGAGGATCATCGCGTAGGGATCGCTGTGCACGGCCTTCTGCAGCGCGTCGAAGTCGGGCAGCCCGGCGTAGGCGGCCGCCGCCGGTACTTACAATTTTACGCACCCAGTCAATACTAGGTACAAAGCTTATATTAGCCAGAGTGAACGAAACGTGATTCCGCATGGCTGTCGCCACGAAAGTAGCTTGCCAGCGTTGCCATTGATCCAAGAAGGAGGATCCGGATGGCCGACGACAAGCGCAAACGAGATTTCCGCGACCGCAACCGCGTCTCCGCGGACGAAGATTATGAGGTCGAATATTTCGCCGAGCAGAATGGCATCACGCCAGACCAGGCGCGCCAGCTGATCAAGACGCATGGCAATGATCGCGCACGCCTGACCGAAGCTGTGAAAACGTTGCGCGCCAGCTAGTTCAACGCCGGCTTCTGCCCCGGCCTGAAACCCTTCAGCGCGGCGGCAATACCCATCATCACCGACTGGTCGGGATGGTCGAGCACGCGCAGCGTACCCGGTTCGTCGCCCCCGACACCGCAGATCGGCAGCACCTGGTATTCGCCGTCGAACGGCATGCTCTCGCCATTGGCGAGGAACTCATATTCCGGAAAACACCCCTTCAGGAAGGCCTCTACCTCCCGCAAGCCCGAGTCGGACCGAGCTCCGGACGGCGGAAGAATGATGAAGCTGTCGACCTGGTCGCCGGCAGGCATGCCGGAGATATCGATGGCGGAATGCATGAAAACCCACGGTTGGATGTTCTCATTCCGTTTTATGATCGGGCGTGCAAGTCAATCCGGGCTCCTAAATGCAAAGAACCGGCCGCGCTTTTCGGGCGGGCTCTGGTCCGACACTCAATGGCGGCGTCGCGCCTACCGCCCCTGCGGTAGCTTGGAGGCCGAAACAAGGTTGTCATCGTCCTCTATGCCGGCCATGAATTTGCGATTATTCGCGATGCGAGAGCCTCACGTTCGTGATCAGATTGAGCGTTGACCTTCAGCCGATCGAACACGCGGCCCAGTAGGGCAATTTCGGACGGGGTGAAAACACCAGCTCGCTCAGCGTTTCGACGAATCGGCATAACACGGCCCCCTTCCTTGCGCAGGTAATCCTATTCAGAACCCCAGCAAAAACAAAGCCCGCCGCACCTTTCGGCGCGGCGGGCATCATGTGGCTGGCCGGCTCGGTCGGTTATCGCAGCGCAGCGCGCCGACGAAGGTCAGCGTGCGCCAGTGGCCGTGCGGGGCCAAGCCGCGCAGCCGCTCGCCCTTCGGCCCCCAACCGCGCAGCGGAGCCATGTTGGTCTTGA